>JAVBRP010000349.1:0-4134 GCA_031547815.1 Bacteroidales bacterium
ATTCAAAAATCCGACCCTTGATTCACGCGAATATCTTCTTTCATCCGTCATTTTTTATTACATTTGCGGCACTTCTTTCATAGTAAAATAACCATTAAGTGTCATAATGTCAAGCGACAATCCCATTAAAATATTTGCAGGCTCCGGATCGCGGGAACTTGCCGAAAAGATCGCCAAAAGCTTCGGTTCCGAGTTGGGTAAATGCTCCATTCTGCGTTTCAGCGACGGCGAATTTCAACCGGCATACGAGGAATCGGTCAGAGGTTCCATCGTATTCATCATCCAATCGACTTTTCCTCCGGCCGAAAATCTTTTCGAACTGCTTTTGATGATCGATGCCGCCAAACGCGCGTCGGCAGACAAAATCGTGGCGGTGATGCCCTATTTCGGATATGCGCGTCAGGATCGTAAAGATAGGCCGCGTTGCGCCATTGGAGCCAAACTGGTGGCCAACCTGCTGTGCGCTGCGGGCGTCGATCGCGTGATGACGATGGACTTGCACGCCGACCCGATTCAAGGTTTTTTCGATGTTCCGGTCGACCACCTCTATGCATCGCCCATTTTTGTTCCTTATCTGAAAAGTCTGAATCTGAAAAACCTGGTGATTGCGGCTCCCGACGTGGGCGGAACCAAGCGCGCCAATGCTTATTCGCGCTTTTTGAACACCGAAATGGCCATCTGTTACAAATTACGCAAGAAAGCCAACGAAATCAGCGAGATGAAGGTAATCGGCGATGTGGAAAATAAAGACGTGGTGATTGTCGACGACATGGTGGATACTGCCGGAACCATCACTTTGGCTGCCGATTTGATGCAGGGCCTCGGTGCAAGTTCGGTCAGAGTGGTCAGCACGCATCCGGTGCTCTCAGGCCCTGCGTACGACCGCATCAAAAAATCGTCCATCAGCGAAATGATCGTCACCGACACCATTCCGTTGATCGTTCCGCATCCGAAAATCAAAGTGCTCTCGGTTGCCGACACTTTTGCCGATGTCATCCATAAAGTGTACACACACCAATCCATCAGCGATAACTTTATTGCGTAAAGCATGAAAAACCGAGATCGATGCATCGGATACGGTTTGCGACGAACGGATAAAAAACATGTTTTATACCTCGTTTCGTGCATTCTGTGCCTGATGTTGTCGACTTCGTGCAAGAAAAAAGTATTGATTCCCGAAAAGGATTTCGTGTCGATACTTGCCGACATGTATCTTTCGAAATCGTACTTTTCCGCAAAAGGCGTTTACAATGCACGTTGGAACGATACGATACCGTACAATCGCCACATTGTGGAGCAACACGGTTATGCGTGGGCGCGATTCGACAGCACGGTGTCGTGGTATTGTTCGCGGCCGAAACGCTATCAGGAAGTATACGAGGAGGTGATGACGCAACTTAACGAGCTTGATCGGGTGGTTTCCGCAGAACTCGATCCGCCGTCGGAATTGTGGCACGGCCGACGGGAAAAATACCTTCCCGCCGACGGTCGTCGCGACAGCGTTCACGCTTCAGTATTGCTGAAAGGCGTGGGTTCGTATGTCATCAGCGCCAAAATACGGGTTTACCCCGAAGACAAATCGTTGAATCCGCACATCGCATTGTATCTGTGGCGCAGCGACACCACGGCGCGCGGAGTATACGACACGCTTTGGATGCGGCCGCTTCGTAAAGACGGCTTGTTGACGGAATATACTTTCGAAAAAACATTGGAACCGGGCAATGCATTCACGCACATCAAGGGCAATTGGCTGCAATGCGACACGGTGAATGCTGATACGGCTTGGACAAAACGAGCCGAAATACGGGATATTTCGGCATATCACATCCCGAAAAAGTTTGATTGACGCCGCCGACATGCGCTACTTATCGGCACATTACATATTTCCCGTTTCTTCCCCGCCGCTCAAAAACGGAATCGTTTGCACGGACGATCGCGGCGTTGTTGTCGATGTTATCGACACGGGCGGAAAGTTCCGGGAACGCGAACGACTCGAATTTTACAACGGAATTTTGGTTCCCGGCTTTGTCAACACTCATTGTCATTTGGAATTGTCGCACCTGCGCGGCGCAATGGCTTCGCACGGCGGACTGCCCGATTTTCTTTCGTCCGTCGGGCGTATCCGGCCTGCTGACGATGCAACCGTACGATCGGCAGCAAAAGCGGCCGACGAGGAAATGCGGAGAAACGGCATTGTTGCGGTGGGCGACATATCCAACCGTGCCGACACGATTCCGATAAAACAAGAAAGCAAGCTGCGTTACCGCACTTTTATCGAAGTTTTCGGGTTGGATGCGCGCCGTGCGGAATCCGCATTCTCCGACGCGCAAAATCTCGAACGGCTGTATCGGGATGCCGATTTGCCGGCTTCCGTCGTTCCCCACGCAATGTATTCGATGTCCTCGCCGCTGCTCGGCCTGCTCGACAATTACTACGCAACGCATCCCGCAATCGCTTCCATACATTGGCAGGAAAGCAAAGAAGAAACCGGATTGTATCTCGAAGGCAAAGGTGCATTGGCCGAAGCCTTTCGGCGAGGCGGACTTTTGCCCGACGACGGCGCTTCCCGCAAAAATTTGGTCGAAGAAACGGAGCAATGCTTGTCTCGTGCCCGGCAATGCCTGTTGGTGCACAATACCTTTTCGTCGCGAGACGATATTTCGCGATGCCTGCATCGGCTGAAAAAAGTATTTTGGGTGCTTTGCCCCGGTTCCAACCTTTACATTCAAAATAGATTGCCCGACCTTTCGCTTTTCGCGGAAGCCGATCTGAATGTGTGCATCGGCACCGACAGTTTGGCTTCCAACACACGGCTGTCCGTTCTCGAAGAGCTGAAGATCATTCAAAACCGGACGCCCGACATTCCGTTATCGCAGTTATTGTATCAAGCCACGCTTTCGGGCGCCCGGGCATTGGGCTTCGACAATATTTTGGGCAGTTTCGAAAAAAACAAAACGCCCGGAATCAATCTCATCACGAACATCGATTTCGAGCGAATGCGCCTCACCGATCAAAGTTCGGTGGAGGTGTTGGTATAATCTGCGCAAAAGCCATGCAGAACGCGTCAACATCTGAATGGCAGAACGTTGCGGGGAAAAACTATTTTCCCGCCGGACTTTGTCATTTCCCTGAAAGGATTGCCGGGTATCAAGATAAAAAGTAAGTTGGCGGAAAATCCCTCTAATTTTCCAAAGAGTTGATACCCCGGCGGGCAATCTGATATGCGCGATTTATTTCTAAACTTCTCGCGGGATAAAATTGTGAATTGAAAAAATGGAAAGCATCTTAGCAGGTGTCAAATCCGTCAAAAAGATGCTTACCCGATTGAATCTCTCCGAAGAAGAAATTCGGATGCCATACTTCACGCAAGATGATTTTATGCTTTGCGCCTTAACGAGAGAATAATCACGCAAAAACGCAAAGGCGCTGAGCGAGAAAATACAAATGCAAAAAACTTGACCGTATGAGGTATAACCGAAAAAAATCAAAGCAGAACCGAACTTACCGAAGGTAAATTTATGACGCGAGAAGTATATATCACCGAATATTATTACTTTTGCATCGTATTTAAAATCAACCATAAATGAGACATTTTATTTTGCCGGTAATTGCGGTTTGCATGTTGTACGCTTGTACCGAACACACGGGATATGTAATTACGGGAAATGCGCCGAATGCCGACGGCCAAAAAGCGGTGCTGAAAAAGATCGTCGACGGCAATTCCGACCCGATAGCCATAGACAGTTGCTCCGTCAAAAACGGGAAATTCGAGATGAAAGGCAAAACGGAGTTCCCCGAATACTGCCTGTTGTATGTGGGCGACAACGGTCCGCTGGAATTTTTTGTCGAAAATTCGGCCATTACCATCGATGTGAATCCGGATAAAATACAGGAATCGAAAGTAACGGGGTCGAAGGAAAACGATTTGTTCGTTCAATTTGCCGCAGGCTTGAAGGATTTTGACGCGCGCATCAACAAGGTGAACGACGATTACATGTCGCTGAAACTTTCGGGCACACCCGACGTCGAAAAAGAAAAAAGCTACCTGGCGCAAATGAACGAAATCAGGGAGGAACGCAACGCTTACTCAATAGGGTTTGCAGAGGAACATCCCAACTCGATATTCACCGCCGT
>JAVBRP010000372.1:0-5208 GCA_031547815.1 Bacteroidales bacterium
GGCATCATGGCATCGACAAAATCGGCAACATCCTTCGCCGCAAATTGCAGCCGAAGCGTCGTATCTTTATATTGACTGATCCCCACCGCCAAAATATACAGTTGCGGCTTGGCGTCGCGTGTCTCGGCTTGAATGTTTTTCCCGCCGACAAATATGAATAAAAGCGCGAAGATAAGGGCTTTCCGAATGTGCGATAACAATGTGTCTTTCATGAAATCGGATTAAAAACTATACTCGGTATACGAAAAACGAGCGGGTTTTGTTCCGATTTTTAAATAAGCCGCTCCATACACACAACAAACGCGCGCAAGTATTTTCACCGCGCCTTAAAAAACTTATCCGTAAAGTTGAGATATTGCTCCCAATCGTAAGCCGTCACATCGTGGCCGCCCGTGCGGATATGGAAGCCGATGACGGCGCCTGTCGGCATGTTGATCGAAGGCATCGGAGCGTCGTAAATCATGTTTCCCCGCTTCACGGCGGCATTCTTTTCGGGAATATTGCCGATGCCCGGCGTTCCGAGCAATCGATATACCGCGTCGGCGTTCAATGCCGACAAGAACTCGCCTTTGGGATCGGCGGAGCGGTCGTCTTCGGCAACGGCAAGATACACGGGCCGCGGAGCGATCAAGGCAATCAGTTCGTGCTGGTCGAACGCCAAAGCCGGCTCGTTGTCGTCGTAGTATGCGAAGTTGCCGCAAAACCACTGCGGCCGCACATAATTGAGAAGCGCAACGGTTTCGCCGTATATGCGCTTCGACAGCGACCCGCCGCCGAAACCGGAATTGTTGGCGATGACCGCGGCAAAACGTTGATCTTGCGCTCCGGCCCAAAGCGATGTCTTGCCGAGCCGCGAATGGCCGGCAACCGCCACCCGCGCGGCATCGACAGCCGGTTCCGTTTCAAGATAATCGAGGATACGCGACAAGCCCCACGCCCACGCACCGATGCTTCCCCATTCGTTCGGCGCCGGTCGCGTTTGCCCGTCTTTATAGAAATACGGATGAATGCCGTTTCGGAAACCGTCGTCGAAATCGGGATCGATGTCCTGATAACAAGCCGTTGCAAGAGCATAGCCGCGATCGATGATCATTTCGATCGGCCACCGCGATTTTGCAGCGCCGCGCGATTTCTCCGTGGAGAGGTTATTCACCACCGAACCGTCGTTTTGCGCGGTCATCCACGATTCGCAGATAAGAACATCGGGTTCGTCGGTTACGGCCTGGTTTCCTCTGAAATTGAGCATGACGAATGCCGGAACGGGTTGCTTTGCCTTGGCGGGAAGATACAACAACACGTCGATGTACGGCCCGTCGGCTTTTGCGGTAAAATGCAGACGCACTTCACGCCTGACGGCCTTTCCGCCCAAAGCGTTCTTCTTTTCGGCGCGTACTTCTATTCTCGGCCGGCGAAGCAATTCTTTGCGGGCGAAAGCAAAGCCGGGAGTTCGGCCGTACATCTCGTTTTCGAACAAAGAAAGAATTTCGGGACGGCGACACTCCCGCCACATTTTCGCATCGGTCACCGGGCGGCCGTCGTCGGTCACCAACGGGTCGGGCAAGGTGTACGCGGGCATCTTCGCCTCATCGAAATTGATCACGAATCGCTTTTGTGCTTCGGGGTTCGGACGATAGTATCGAACAATCGAGTCCTGAGCCGACGCGATGTGACAAAAAGCCGGAAAAGCGGCGAATAAACAAAGTTTTTCGATGATTTTCATAACGAGTATTTTGTGTGATAGAACGCGGATGACGCAGATTGAACGGGTCAACACGGATTTTTTCTTCTTACGATCTTACATGTCTTACAATCTTACATGTCTTCTTTTCAATGACGCGGATTTGAAGAATTTGAGCGGATTTTTAAAAGTTGCTCGATATCAGCCGCATCGGTTGTGTAATACTTCCCGTCGGAAGATTGCATTTTCAGTTGTACGATTTTATCGTACAACTGGCTTCCTTCCTTTTGCAACTTGATTTTCAAGTCGCTCCAATAACGTCTCGGATTAGCGCTTTCGGTCAATATCTCGATAACATCGATAACGGAAATATACCATTTTTCGGAATCCGAATCCCAAACGGTACGTACTTTCCTGTTTTTGAATAATATGACTGCGTCTGTTTTGGTCATGTTGTCGATGTTTTTGGATTGTGAAATTAATCTAAAGAGCTAACACGGATGTTACACAAAACCTATCAGGTTTTGAAAACCTGATAGGTTTCATCGGCGCCGATCCGCTTAATCCGCGTCATCCGCGTACCATAAAACAATTACGGCAGTTTCTGCAACCGCATCAATGCTTCGATGTAATAATAATCGGCATACGTGAGCGGAACGTCTACTTCCGACTTACGCGGCAGATGACCTACCGAATGTTTCAAAATAAAATTGCCGTTGGTTCCTTTTTCTGCGAAATATTCTGGCGAGGATAATGTTCGGACTTGCCGTTCGGCCACAGCCAAATAATTTTTGGCCAAATCGGGATCGACATACCCGCTCAATTCGATCAGCGCGGAAGCAATGATGGCGCCTGCGGAAGCATCGCGCAAAGCATTCGGAATGTCGGGCGCGTTGAAATCCCAATACGGGATTTTATCGGCGGGCAGGTTCGGATGATTCAAGATGAATGCCGCGATGTTCTTGGCTTGGTCCAAATATTTCGCGTCTTTCGTTTCGCGATACATCACCGCGTAACCGTACAGACCCCATGCTTGCCCGCGCGCCCAGGCGCTCTCGTCGGCAAAACCCTGATGCGTGTTTTTCTTTTCGACCCCGCCGCTGATCGTGTCGTAAGAAATTACGTGATACGAACTGTAATCGGGACGGAAATGGTTTTTCATGGTCACATCGGCGTGCGAAATGCAGATGTCTCTGTATTTGGGATTACCCGAAACTTTCGACGCCCAAAAGAGAAATTCGAGGTTCATCATATTGTCGATGATCACGGGGAATTGCCATTTGTCTTTGTTGTGATCCCACGATTTGATGCAACCGATGAGCGGATTGAATCGCGAGGACAACGATTCGGCGCCGGTGAGCATCACGCTGCGGTATGCGGTGTCGCCGATCAAGCGAAGGCCGTTGCCGTAGCTGCAATTGATCATGAAACCCAAGTCGTGTGTGCCTTTATAGGTTTTGAGACTTTCCAAACGTGCGGTATACATCTTTGCGTAATCTTCCAACTTTTTGTTGTTTGAATATTCGTATAAATACCACAACGATCCGGGCACAAAGCCGCTGACCCATCCGCGCGGGCCGGTTGTTTGCAATTTCCCGTCGGCATCGATGGTTTTCGGCAACTTATCGGGCTGATCTTTGAGCGATTCGGCCATCAGTTCGTACTGTTGCACGGAGCGGTCGAGACGGTCTTTGATCAATGATTTTATCGGCTCCTCTTTGGGAGCGCACGAAACAAGAAATGCGGCTGCAAGGCCGACCAAGAAAACGATTTGCTTTTTCATGAGTGAATGATTAATTGGTTAGAATAAAAAAATAATCGGATTTTTTGTTTTGCATTTTGGTTAAAAAACTTTTCAAATCGATGTCCGGATATTTTATGGAAGCCGTTCGCGCCAAGTTGACAAACGACACCGGATCGATCGGTTTTATCTGTTTGTACTCCCATGTTTTTCCTTCGGCATACGGAAGCATCCAAAGAAATGCCTGCTTGATGCTTTTCCCGCCGGGCGACACGTAATTCCACAAATCAATGTCGACAATTTCGGCCATCGCCGCCAATTCGAAAAATCCGGCAAGGTTCATGCACGAATAATTCCACGAAAGTGTTCGAGCCAATTCGTGCGGCAGTCGGCCATCGGGTTCCAACTGACTTTCGATGCGCGCTTTGACCTGTTCATTCAGCAACTTCTCGATAACTTCCTCGTTATCTGCCGTGAAATATAACATCGACAACGCCTGTACGTCGTAGTAGGTGCCGTGGTTGTTGTGCTGCCGGGCTTCGTCCAATCCGATGGGGTCGGTGGTCATCCATTCGTGAAAACGGGTAAACCAATCCCGAAGCAACGCATAATCATCAGCTATATTCATGTTGACGGAATGCTGCAAAATGCGAATGCCGTCGATAAGGTAGGCAAAAGCGCGCGTATCGATCAGCCCGATGCCGCGCCCTTCGGTGATCCCCGGAATGGCTTGTCCGTATTTCAGGTGCGGATTCATTCGGGTGGCCTCGTCGATGAACCAGACGCGCAGCAAGTTGACGGCTTTTTTGGCGTATTTCTCGTTGTCGGTGAAATAATAGGCAACGGACAACAGTTTCACATCGTTGCACAAATCTTTAAGCATCTCGGCGTCTTGAATGTCGAACCTTTCGGGATTTACTTCGCCGTCGCGGCGGATGTAGGGCAATCCGTCGGGTTTGCTCGGATCGGGCCACCAATACGGACCGACGCTCATGTAATCGTGCTTGTCGCCGCTCGGCGGAACTTTTTTCTTGAACGTAACGGAATACGGCCCGCGGGTCATCGCTTCGTCGGCTGCTTTCGTCAATTCGGACAATGCAGCTTTCAATTCCTCGTTGTCGCTCCAATTCTCGATCGCGTATTTATTTTTTCGCAGAGCACTCTCATCAATCAAAAAAGTCTTCGGATCGTAATCCGTCGGTTGCTTTTCGGAACCGAGCACAGTAGCGCCGAAAAGAACCGGCGCGACGAAAAATAAGATGTATAATTTGTTCATTTCGGAGGCTGTTTAATCATTCGGAATAATGCGCGGGCTTATATTCATATCGTTTTCACGAAGCCATTTCCGCAAAAGCTCCCGATGTTGTTTCATCACATTTTGATATTCGGCTTGAACGGCCAGATTGATCATTTCGCCCTTGTCGCGCGTCAGGTCGAACAATTGCTCGCGATAACGGCCCTTGTCGTACACCGCGTATTTGTATTGTTGCGTACGCACGGCCCATCCCCGGGTTTCGGAGCCGTCGAACATGGTTTCGACAACCAAATGATCGCGAACGGGGTTCGCCGAGTTTTGTTCCAAAACGGGTTTGAAACTCTTCCCCTTGCAATACGCGGGAACCGAAGCGCCGGCAAAATCGCAGAGGGTCGGCAACAAATCGATGCCGTTGTTGAACAGTTGCTCCGACACCGTTCCCGCATGTTTCTTTCCCGGAAGTTTCACGATGAAGGGGATATTGATCGATTCTTCGTAAAGCGCCGATTTTTGATTCCACTGATGCGCCGCATT
>JAVBRP010000209.1:0-10997 GCA_031547815.1 Bacteroidales bacterium
AGCGGGATTTTGGCAAGCCCAACTTGCCGAAAGGGTTTCGGTTGTCGGCGGGCACACCATGACCGAGGGGCTGCGGTACTGAAATTGGATGACGATCTCTCCGTCATTTTTGTCGAGCACATTGTTTTTATTGCCGATCAATGCCAGATCGGTGCCGGTTACCGTTATTTGATAGGTATCGTATCCGCCCGAGGAAACCGGGCCGGTAAGCGACAAAGGGTGTCCCGGCAAACTGCGAAAAATTACGTTTTCGATGGCCCCGATCCCTGTATTGATCCTGATGGTCACCGTAAACGATCCTATCCAACCGTCGCCCGTGTTTTTCACCGCGACTGCTTGCGGTTGTGTCGTATTTTTTTGGGTTTTGTCAAAAGTCAGCGTACCGCCTTGCACCCAATTCATTGTCAAAATACCTTTAAATACGGTATAAGTTAAAATTTTCGGTGGATCGCCGCCTTTTTCGTTACTCGTTGCTTCTTTCACTCCGCCGGGAAAGCCGTCGGCCGGAACGCGCACTATGTCGGTATTTATACCCGGCGTAGCACCGCATTCAGCTTTACGCTTTATCTTGAAATGCACTAATTGATCCAGCTCCAACCGGCTTTTGTCTACCGTAAACGTTATCGTGTTTCCGTTGATCACCGGGTCTTTTACCCCGAAAGTCTTGTTGTTGTCAATAATGTTCTCGAAACCTGTGTAAGTAATTCCCGCCGGAAGCGTTATTTGCACCTTTGCATTGTCGAGCGCTCCGTGCGAAACCTTGAAATGCAGTTCATCTGTATCTTCGATGCCGCTTCCCGCATGCAAATTTGTCGCAGCCGCTTTCAACCATGTGATCTTCGGTGTATATATGGTAAGGTCGATATTCGAATTATTCGGCATTTTGCAGTTTTTCGGTCCCGAAAGATGTATCTTGCAATCCAAATCGCCCGTAAGACTGAGGTCGCTTCTGAGTTCAAGCGTGATGGTCTTGTGCGTTTCGCCGGGCAGGAAAGTAACGGTTCCCGATACTATCCCCGTAAAGCAATTTGCTGCCTGCCCCGTCACTTTCCAATCGATGGTTGCGGTTTTGTAGGTCGGATATGCCAATGTAACGTCAAGGGTCACATACTGTTGCTTTTCGGAAATGTACGAAGAGCCGTTCAGCGCAATATTTACAGTCGGATCTTCTGTTTCGTCGCTCGTGATCGTCACGTCGATTTTCTTTTTCGATTGCAGCAACGACACGTCTTTTGATTGGTTACTCAGCGTTACGGTAAGCGTTTCGTTCGGCTCCAGCATATTGTCGTCGTCCACGTGAAGCGATATCGTTTTTTGCGTTTGTCCCGGCGTGAACGTTAATGTTTGCGTCAACTGGTTCACCCATGCGTCGATGAACGGGCCGGCAGCGGTGCCCAACGTTGCCGGATTTGTTCCAGACGGGGCGAACGTGAGGGTTACCGTCGACGTGCCCACCGTACCCACCCGGCGGACGGTAAAGTTTCGGATGCTCGACGGGTTTTCGGGAATCGAGATCGGCGTTGTCGAATCGATGTAAATCAGGTTGATATTGATCGGCGTGGGCGAAGCGTCATCATTAGGATTTCCGTTGTTATTGAAATCGGGATTCGTACCGTTCGACGACAAATCCTGAACGAGACTTCCCGAAGCATTCACGCCCCTGCTGTTGGCTGCAAAACTGATGGACGATCCGTCCCATGTTTCGAGCATTACCACATCGTATGTTAATTGAATTACTGCACTTTGCCCTGCAAGCAGTTCGCAGTTGTTGGCCAACAAACTTGTGGTACTTTTGCCGTCGTAGCCGTTTTTTGCCTTGACGGAAGTATTATCGGTCGACACTACCGTAACGACAAAATTGCTCAACGTACCTTTAGCGCTGAAGTTTTCGGCTATCGGATCAATTAATTCGATTTGACGAATGTTGTCGGCAGCCGATGTACCGTAATTCTTGATATTATAAGTTTGTGTGATCGTTACTTTGCCGTTGTCGGCCGAAGCGGTTATTTCGGCTGTTTTGGCCAATCCGATCACGGCTGCGGCTTTTACTTGCGGATGGAAAACCGAAAGAATGACGAACAATATCGAAAAAAGAAATTTATTCGAGAGAATAATGTTTTTCATGTACAGGACATCAAGTAATTCTTTATATGATTTTGTGCCGATCTCACGCAAGTGATCCGATTAAATTTTTTACTTACGGCTTTCCAATAAGCCTATAAACAATATACGTATTCTGTTGTAAAATGTTGCAAGTTAATCGTTCCGGGATGAAAGATCGCACAAATTTTCATAAATGAATCAACCATATTAGAGTATAAATCAAATTTCACAGCTATTTCGATACATTAAAAAAAACATGGAAATCACGACGTTAACAATTCGTGTTTTCCATGTTTCCGGGATTTAAATTTTTTTTGTCACAGCACTTCCAGCACCCAGGCATTGGCGCATCCGTCCAAATCTTTGATGCTGTACGTATCGTTGTACGCTTTGCGGATATTGTCGTAGCGCCCAGCCGAAACCCGATGCATCCCGATTTCTTGGAAATAGATCACCTGAAGCTCGATATCCTTTTTACATTTTTTCACCATACGTTCGGCATTGCTTTGTTCGCGGAAACTGCCCACGATGATGTAGAATCCTTTGGACGTGGAACTTGAAACCTCCTGTTTTTGCGGTTTCACATCTTCGAGCGGTTTCGCTTCTTCAACAGGCGGCGCTTCTTCAACGATTACGGTGTCTTTAGGCGTCGTATCTTGTCGGGTAACGACTTCTTCCGGCGATTTCCGGAACAGATCGCGGAAAGGCGGGTAGGAGAAAAATGCTATGGTTCCCGCGCCGAGAAGGACTGCGACGGCAACAATGATGCCGATGGTTGTGTTGTTGTTCGTTGATTTTTTTTCGCTCTTCGGTTTTTGTTGTGTTTGGGTACGAGGATTTACCTGTGGCATGATGTTTTAAGTTTATAACGATTAAAATATGATATATTTATTTCGACAAAAGTAGATAAATTTTTTTAATTACGTTAATTTTCAATGAATCTCGGCGATTTGGTATTGATGGTTCTTTTCGGTTTTCCGATTTTCAAGGAAACAACAATTTCGTGCGAATTTTTGGCGAGCGACGCCGTGCTTCCGATCGAATAATCATAAGCGTAACCCAATCGGATAAAGCCGAGTTGCACGCCCGCGAAACCTGCCGCGGCATTGTCGGGGCGAAATGCGCCGCCGATCCAGAACTTGTCGAAGAACATCGCCGTAAGATTCGCCTCGAAGAAATATTTCGAATCGAAGTTGCTTCCGCGAACACCCGCAAGCAGTGCCGTCTTTTCGCCCAACGGCTGTTTGTAGCGCGCATAAGCGTAGTATTGTTGCGCGTCTTGCTTGGTCGTTCCTTGGTCGGGAAGTTTCAGCAGATGCGTTGCCGATGCTCCGAACAGAAACCGTTCCGACGAAAGTTCGAATCCGAAATCGACGTCGGGCGATATTTGCGATATTTTTTCGTACGGTATTTCCGGATCGGTTTCGTCAATGAAAAATTGCTTGGAAGGGTCGTAAACCCGTTGTTCCAAGCCGCCCGACAATCCCAGCGACAGCAGCCAGCGTTCGCCGATGTTGACATGGAACGCATACGCCAGTTTGGCATCGATGGTGGTGTTGCCCACGCCGATTTTGTCGTACGATGCGGTCAGCCCGATTCCCGACCGGATACGGTCGAAATAGCTGTGTATATTCATCACGCCCGTTTCCGGAGCGTTTTCGAAACCGGACCATTGTTGGCGCAGCAAGACGAAAACGTCGATGTTGTCCGAATTGCCCGTAGCTGCGGGATTCATGTTGATGCGCGACAGCCATTGCTGCGTGAGCAGAACGTCGGTTTGCGCAATGAGGGCAGGGGAGGAGGCCGACAGCACGACTGCGGCAACGATTCGACCGATGACCGGATAAATTCTCTTCATGTTGCTAATTCGAAGTTTTGATGATACGAATTTCCACCCGGCGGTTCAGTTGGAATTCTTCCTCGTTAGTGGCGTTCGGTGCGGCAGGGTCTTGGAATCCGTAGCCTTTGACAACCAGATTGCTTTTCGGAATACCCCTGTCGATCAAACGTTTTGCGATATATTCCGCACGCTTGTCCGAAAGTTCGGTATTGAATTCCCGTCCGCCGCGCGGATCGGTATATCCCGCAATCTCGAACGTCGCATTCGGGTATGCTTTCATTTGCGCCGCAATTTCGCTGTATTGGTCGCGATATTCCCGTTGAGGCACAAAGCGGTTGAAATCGAAATAAATAACGGCAATGTTGTTACCCGTCGGTCTTGCGGGTTTCTTCACCGTCGGTTCGGGTTCTTTCACCGTCGGTTCGGGCTTTTCCGCAACAATGGGTTCAGGCTCTCCTTTCGTGACCATTGGTTCGGGTTCTTCCTGCGCGATCACCGGTTCCGGTTTCGTTTCCGGCTCGGGCTTTTGCTCTTCCTCTTTTGCCGTTTCCGTTCTCGAAAGGTCTGCCTTAGCGAAAATATAAACATCGTCGCCCGAATCAATGTTCCGCGACGATATCAGCAAACCCTTATCGCCCGCAGTAATCAAATTAAAATCGTCGGCCCCGCCGTTGAACGGGCGTCCGAGGTTTTGCGGCGTACCGAACGAATTGCCTTCCACCGTCACTTTAAAAATATCCAATCCGCCGAAACCCGAGTAACCGTCCGAAGCAAAATACAGAAAGCCGTCCTCGCCCGCATACGGAAACTCTTCGCGTCCCGGAGTGTTGAGTTTGTTCCCCGCATTCACCGGGTTCGACCATTTGTCGCCGTCTGTCCGGTCGGCATACCAAATATCCGTTTTACCGAATCCGCTCGGCGCGTTCGACGAAAAATACATCCGCTTGCCGTCGCCGGTGATGGTCGGGTGCACCATATCGTATTTGTCGTTGATGAAAACCGGTTCGGGCTTGTCCCATTTTTTGCGGTTGTAGAGGCTGCGATAAATGCCGCATTTACCTTTCGGGTCGCAAACGGTCATGTAGATATACTTCGTTTGCGCATCGTACGAAAAAACGCCCGTGTTGTAATACGCTTTCATGAAAGCCTTTTCCTTTTCGGGTTTCGTGAGATCGTTCGCGTCGAGTTTCCCGACGTATACTTCCGTGTAAGCCAATCCCGTTCGCGGATCGATCCGACCCTTTACGGGAGCGCGCGAAAAGAATATTTCGCCCTCCGGCCCCGTCGAGATGCCGTATTCGCTGCCGCCGGTGTTCACTTTCGACGAACGCAGCACGATTTGGTTGTTCGGTTCGGGATGCTCCAAAGCATAGTTGCACGATTGTATATACAAATCGATGTTCGGGTATTTGGCATCCGTTTTCAGGCATTGGTTGAAGGCATCGAGCGCTTCCGTATATTTTTCCTGCTTTTGAAGCGAAAGACCGTAAACGGCGAAAGCGTCGGCTTTCTTGTAGCCGAGGTCAAGCCCTTTTTTCAGATGTTCCGATGCTTCGCGCGGTTTGTTCATGTAGTGATATGACATCCCCATGTAAGATTCGATTCGGGCCTGATCGGCTTTTTTCTTTTTGGCCTTTTTCAGCTCCTTTTCGAATGCCTTCACGGCAAGTGCATATTCCCGATTTTTATAATAATCGGCACCGGTTTGCCCCTTTTTTTGCCCCGACACGGGAATGCAGGTTAATCCGGCCGCGACCGTAAACAATATGATCAGATGAGCGATATATTTCATGAGTGTGCTATTTCTTGACTATTTGTATGGTTCCTTTTCTTACGGTACCGTCGGGGAACGTGACGATGTAAAAATACACCGCAGGCCGCATGACTGTTCCTTTGTATTTGCCGTCCCAGCCGTTGTCGCCTTCAAACAGGAGTGTTCCGTTACGGTCGAAAATCTTCACCGAAAGTCCGGCCATGAAAACATCGTTGTGACCGTCGCCGTTGGGCGTGAAAGCCGTCGGAGCGCGTTGGTCGGTAATAACAGCCTGTGCGGTTGCCGAACAGTCGTTGACATCGTCTACTTCGAGTTGGTATGTTCCTACCGGCAAATGTTCGATAAGGCTCTCGCTGTAAGGAACATTATTCGCGTAATAGGTGTAAGGTGTTGTTCCGCCTTCCGCTTCCATTTGAATGATGCCGTCGTCTTTGCGGAGAACATTTTGCACCACTGTCGCGGTGAGAACAATTGCTTCGGGATTGTCGAGCGTTCCGCTTACGGAAGCAAAACAGCGATCGGTACCGTATACTTTAATTTGATATTGCCCGGCGCCCAAATTATTGATGGTCGATGAATTGCCGGTGGCAGGACTTTCGCCGTCTTTCGACCATTCGTAACTGTATGCGGGGTTTCCGCCCGAAACGGTTAAAGCGATGTTGCCGGTTTCTTCGTTATGGCATAGCGGAGAAGTGAAAACGTTATCGTCAATAGTCGGAGGAGTCGATTCGGCCGTGAAAGTTCCCGGGTAATCCTGACGAAAAACCCGTCCGCCGGCAGTTTCCACATTGCTTACAAATACGGTTACCGAAGTATTCGGGGAGATTTTGTCGGAGTGAACGCGATACAAGGCCACGGCGGTTCGAGCGTCGGCAGACCATACCGTTTTTTCGAATTTCAGAAAATCGTAAACGTAATCATAATCGGCAAGCCCGGTAATGTTGAATGTTTCTTCCATCGGCTTCATAACTTGGTCGAAAGCGACCGTGAGTTCAAGATAGGTATCTGAGCAAACAACCGATTGCGGATTGGCCGTCACCGTGGCGGAAATGATCTCTGTGTCCACCATGAATGTGTTGATGCTCGTGTATTTGCTTTGCGGACTTCCTCCGGCGGTATTCGCTTCGCTGATGCGGGCATGAACGTTTAACGCTTGAAGCTGTCCCTGAGCGCCCGTTTTTAAAGTATAAGTCGCTTTGCAAACGGTATTTGAAGTCCACAAATACGTAACCGAAGAAAACATATTGGCTACGGAAGAACGTATATTGTTGGATGCATCCACAAATTCGATTTTCGGATTTTTCGCCGTCGACATGGCTCCCTGATATTCGACGGTAACAACAAATGTCCCGTCTTCGGGTTTGATGATCATGTTTTCGAAAGTAACCGATTTGCAGGTAATTTCGGCCATATCGATGTCGAGTACATTTGTTTTGGCGGTCGTTTCCACCGTGTTGCCCTTGCTGTCTTTGGCGCCGCTTACGGTAACGCTTATGCCGTTTATCACGGAAGTGCTGCCTGCGTTCACCGTATAGGGTTGCTTATAAACCAAACCCGACCAACTGCCGCTTCCGGAAGCGGTAAGCGTCGACGACACGTCGGGCGTGAATGCAATGACGGGTGCGGTCGACGACATGGCATCTGCATTGTCGAACGTCAGCGTCAACGTTGCCGATGTTGTCGCGCGATTGATCGTTGCAGGTTCCATCGCGGCAGTTTTGAGAATCGCCTTGCGCTGATCGACATCCAAAACGTAAGCATTGTTCGGATTTTGAATATTTCCCGCGCGGTCTTTTGCGTTAGCGACCGTTATTATCGATTGCACTTTTTGATCGGACAGCGTCACGGAATATTTTGCGGCGTATGTTTTTGCGTCTTGCGACCAGCCCGTTCCCGAAGCTGTCGGGGTGGGAGAGAAGCCGTCCGAAAAAGATATGCCGGGCGACGTGCCGGTATTCATTTCTTCGGTATACACAATATTAACCGTAAATTCCGTAGTTACCGGCCCGAGATTCCCGGGATCGGTGCTCACCGTGCAATTCGGTTTTACGAAATCGACCGAGAAACTGCCGGTAACATCGCCGATGGCCGTTCCGTCCGGAAGTTTGCTGCCGACGGCTTTTATATTGTATCCGGCGCCGTTATCTTCTCCGGCCGTTACCGTATATTTTGCCCGGAAATGTTTATTATCGATCCAGCTCATTTGATTCGTGGCGAGAATAAGCGATGCATCGGGCGTAAAAGAAATAACGGGATCGGCACTTGTCAGCATCGGCGCCGTATAAGTAATATCGATGGTAAATTCAGTATTTCCCGCGACGAGATTGGCCGGCGTGCAACTTAAACTTCCGTCGGGATTGGCTAAATCAATGTTGAAATCACCTCCGAGCACTTCCGGACCCGGTAAACCCGCCGTTGTCATTCCTCCGGAGGCAACGATAAAAACATTATCGAATTTTTCGTTAGAGAAAGTATTCACCGTATACACTATTTCAAGTATTAAGGCATTCGTCCAACTTGCTTGCGGATTGGTTAAGACGTTGCTTACATCTACCGGATTTCTCGTTGCGCCCGATTTGAAGGTTAACACGGGATAGTTGGCCGCAATCTGATTCATCGTTTCGGCGTAAGAAACCCTAACCGTAAAGGTCGTTGTGGTTTTGATAACCATCGACGGGTTGGAAGTTAAGGTTTGGCCGTGAACATTCGATGCCATCGCAAGCAACAGCAACGCATGGAAAGCCCGACCGGATTTGATGATTCCGGCTTTACGAAAGATTATTATTATGATAGATTTCATACAAAGCGTTTACAAAAAGCAACAAATTGCTAAATTGGGACAAATTTATGTATATTCTTCACAAGCATAACAAAAATGAACAAAAAAAGTAGCATTTTGTTGCAAAAAACCACTGAAAATCTTTTGGTATCTTTGCAACGAATTATTTTTTAATATGAATTTACCGCAATACGATATTATTGTTGTCGGAGCCGGTCATGCCGGATGCGAGGCTGCTTGCGCAGGTGCCGCAATGGGCGCCTCTGTGCTGCTCATTACCTTCGATATGGAAAAGATCGCACAAATGTCGTGCAACCCGGCAATGGGCGGCATCGCAAAAGGACAGATCGTGCGCGAAATCGATGCGCTCGGCGGCCGTTCCGGAATCGTTACCGATCGCACAACCATTCAGTTCCGCATGCTCAACCTTTCGAAAGGCCCCGCCATGTGGAGTCCGCGCGCGCAATGCGACCGCATGAAATTTTCCGCAGAATGGCGACGAACATTGGAATCGACCCCGAATCTCGATATTTGGCAGGACGGCGTGGTTTCGCTTGTTGTTGAGGACGGCGTTGCATGCGGTGTGGTTACCCGATTGGGTGTCACTTTTCGTGCGCGTGCGATCATTCTTACCAACGGAACTTTTTTGAACGGATTGATGCACGTCGGCCGCGTGAAGACTGAGGGTGGGAGAGTGGCCGAACCCGCTTCGAAAGGATTGTCCGACCAACTTCGCGATCTCGGCTTCGAGGTCGGTCGCATGAAAACCGGAACGCCGGCGCGCATTGACGGACGAAGCATCAATTTCGAAAAATTGCAACAACAGGACGGCGACTCAGACGTCCGTCATTTTTCCTATTTGCCCGACATCAAAAACGAACTGCGCCAACGTCCGTGTTATATCGCTTACACTAATCCGACCGTTCATCGCATTTTGGAACACGGGTTTGTCGATTCGCCCATGTACAACGGGACGATTCAAAGCATCGGGCCGCGCTATTGCCCCAGCATCGAAGACAAAATCGTGACCTTTGCGGCGAAAGATTCGCACCACCTTTTTCTCGAACCCGAAGGAACAGATACCGACGAATATTACATCAACGGTTTTTCTTCGTCACTTCCGTGGAATATTCAATGGGAAGCGTTGCGGAATGTCGAAGGTTTGGAAAACGTAAAACTGTTTCGTCCCGGATATGCCATCGAATACGACTTTTTCCCTCCTACGCAATTGTATCATACGTTAGAAACGAAACCGATACGGAACCTCTATTTTGCCGGACAAATCAACGGAACCACCGGATACGAAGAAGCTGCCGCGCAAGGTTTAATGGCGGGAATAAATGCCGTGCGCAAACTTAGCGGCGAATCCGATTTTATTTTACATCGAGACCAAGCATATATCGGCGTGCTCATCGACGATTTGGTAACCAAAGGCGTAGACGAACCGTATCGTATGTTTACTTCGCGTGCCGAATACCGCATTCTGTTGCGTCAAGACGATGCCGACCTGCGTTTGACTCCGGCGGCGCATCAATTAGGTTTGGCTTCGCAACAGCGGATGGATTTGTTGCAGGAAAAAATCGATTATCGCGATCGCGTAATCAATTTTGTTACCGCGTACAGCATATCGCCCGCTATGGTTAACGAGTATTTAACCGAAACCGGAACAACGCCTATCCGTCAAACCGTAAAGCTTATCGATTTGGTGATGCGTCCGCAGTTATCTCTGCAAAAGCTGGCTGCCCTGATTCCCGAATTTACTACTTTGATTGAAACGATCCCGAACAGAAGAGAAGAGATAGTGGAAGCCGCCGAAATTTGCATGAAGTATTCCGGCTATATCGAGCGCGAACGCCAAAATGCGCAAAAGCTCGAACGCTTGGAGCATATCGAAATTCCTTCGGGTTTTGATTTTCGAAAAATAAATTCGCTTTCCACCGAAGCAAGAATGAAATTATCGAGAATAAAACCGCAAACCATCGGTCAAGCTTCACGTATTCCCGGTGTGTCGCCGGCAGATATTAATGTGTTGTTAGTGCATTTCGGAAGATAATTGTTCCACGTGGAACAATTATCTAATATTTCATACGTTATTAACATTTTTCGAGTATTATTCACATTGTTAGTTTTTTCGGGCTTTTATTATATCAATATTGTACCAATTTTGGGTTTTCATTTCAAAAGACAATTCATTCTCTTTCTCTGTGGCTCTCTGTGCATCCTCTGTGTCCCAAATAATTCGTAAATTAGGACACAGAGTGCCACAGAGAAAAACTTGGAGAACCACAGAGAAACTTAATAAGCGAATCGAAATCGGTTGATGTACGCAAAACTCGTGTCGCGTCAAGCTTATTTTGACGCGTCATTGCGAGGAGGAACGACAAAGCAATCTTATTAGTCAGCACGAGATTGACTTCGTCGAGCTCCGCTACGCTACGGTTGCTTCGCTATCGCTCGCAATGACGTAGGTGGTAACCTATTAGGTCTCAAAGACCTGATAG
>JAVBRP010000019.1:0-6633 GCA_031547815.1 Bacteroidales bacterium
GCAAAATATTCTCAATAACCGGCGCCAAACCGCAACGGTATTCTCCAACCAGACGTATACGCCGCAAGGGGTCACCTTTCAAGCGACGCTGTTTTATTCGTTCTGACAGGTATTTTTCTTGAATTTTATTTGACAACCGGAGCCGGTTCGCATGGCGCTGATACCTCCGCTGCGGCCATATCGACTAAGTGTACGAGGTACTGGTACACGCATGGAGACATCCGGTTATGCCCGGCAATCCGCTTATTAACGGCTGCGTCATTGTAAACCGGCATCGGCAAATCCCTTACCGATATACATTGCGCTTGATTCCATTTTCCGTTTTTCGACACCACATTCCTTCGAAACGATTCGGGTTTTCCTCAAAACGATACCGCATTCCTTCTTTTTGAGGGAAAATTGACTCAAAACGAGGCAGATTTTCTTCACCACGAGGAAAGTTTCCTTCAAAAAGAGGGAAAGTATCCTTTCGGCGAGGCAGATTTTCTTTAAAATGAGGGAATGCGGTATCCAAACGAAGCAATGCCGTTCCGGAATAAGGCATTGCGGGAAAGAAATTATTCCTTTACGGCTTTTGATCGTCCGGGAAAGCGGTTCGACAAGTCGGCGTATATGCTTTTGGCTCCCGGAACGCCTCTGCGGGCTGCATCTTTGGACAAATTGTAAACGGAGAGAGATGCCGCGTAAGCTTCGCTCCCTGCCAGGGTAGCCGAATCGTTGATTGGGCCGTTGACCTGTGCCAAAGCGCGTTGCACCCGGTTCAGAAACATGAACATGTCCAAATCTTTGCGCGATTCTTCCAAATCGACAAATGACGGACATACAGCGGGATTGCTCGTTGCTGCATCCAAACATTTCTCCACAAACCCCAATGATTTATCTCCCATTTTGGGAAGAACGCTTTTTTCCGCATCCGTAAGCGTTATCAGACCTTGCGGCAGCATAGCTTTCAGTTCGTTAATTTTTTCGATAATCGCTTTTTCCAGTTGCGTGTCTACTGTTATTGAAATCAAATTTTGCATGATGTTTTTGAGTTTTAAAGATTGAGCCCACTCCGAAAAGTATCCATTGCGCTGTTTTGCCTTCGGCGAGCCTTGCAGGGTTCACCCCTGACCCCTAAAGAAACCCTCGTA
Organism: Bacteroidales bacterium; assembly: GCA_031547815.1. Taxonomy (GTDB): domain Bacteria; phylum Bacteroidota; class Bacteroidia; order Bacteroidales; family UBA4181; genus JAIRLS01. Next base: position 1,134 of record JAVBRP010000019.1, read on the forward strand.
TACAGCGCTTTGCGAAAGTTCCCTTTAGGGAATTTAGGGGTAAAACGACTTTTCGGAGTGGACTCAAGATTAATAAAGAAATCGATTCACTAATTTTTCACAAAATGCATTTCGTTGCCGGATCAACTATATGCAACGGCAAAGATAATACATTCGATGATTCGATGAAAAGTCAAAACAAATTTTCCGATAAAAATTATTTATCGTTGAGCGCGATTTTTGTGCTGAGGGGCTTGAGCAATTATTTCCGCAGATGTAGAAAATACCGTACAAAATTGCAACTTTTCATACCGAAACAACAACCTTTTTGGAAAATCGCTTTCATTCCCTATTTTTGTGCGGCCGCATTGAACTTAATACTTCACGCGGAATGTTTTGTGTTTTGCGCCTCAGCGTTTTTGCGTGATTCTATCTCTCGCCAAAGCGCTGAGACGCAAAGCGGGGGAAAATGCAAATCACAAAGTCGGCCGTGTGCGCTATCATGCTTTCACGGCGATTCGGAATCGAGTATGTTTTTGGGACTTTTGGCAAAAGGTTTTTTGTTGGGATTGATCGTATCGGTCCCGCTCGGCCCCGTAGGGGCCTTGTGCATTCAGCGCACCATCGGCAAAGGCTACAAGTCGGGGCTGTTGGGCGGGCTGGGCGCGGCGTGCGCCGACCTTCTGTATGCGCTCGTTGCCGGGTTCGGGGTCAGCGTAGTGATCGATGCATTGATCAAAGTGCGGAAATGGATACAGATCGGCGGCGCGGCAATATTCATGCTGATGGCCTACAAAGTATTCAACACCAACCCCGCCATTCAGGTGCGCAAGAATCGTCACCAAAAACATCGACCGTTGGAGGATTTCATCTTAACATTTCTGTTGACCTTCTCCAATCCCACTCCCGTCTTTGTATTTATGGCCGCTTTCGCGGGATTCATCGTCGGCGACGAGGGTGTCAACTATCACCACATCATCATCTCCATTGCCGGCGTCTTTGCCGGATGTCTTGCGTGGTGGTTCACCCTCGTGTCGTGCGTCAACATGTTCCGCCATAAGATACGTCTTCGGCATCTCTTGTGGGTCAACAAAATAACGGGCGTCGTTGTATTCATTTTCGCCGTTTTCCTGTTGATAGAAGCATTTCAATAGATTCACGCGGGATGTTTTATGCTTTGCGCCTTGGCGGCTTTGCGTGATTTTATCTCTCGCAAAGGCGCAAAGACGCAAAGCGAGAATTAAAGACATGGCCGCGAGAAGTATCGGTAAACGAATGCAAATTTCACACCGCCGACATATTTTTGCCCTTGATCCCATTAAATCATCGGACATCGAATCGTCGATCGCTCATTAATCATCAAACATTATGTTTCTCGATATCGTATTGGTTGTTTTAGGATGCTGTTTCCTCTTGGCAGGCTTGGCGGGATGCATCCTGCCCGTCATTCCCGGCCCGCCGTTAAGCTATGTTTCCTTACTGTTGCTGCAAGCCACGCGGTTTGCCGATTTTTCCACCAAGTTTCTGCTCATTACCGCAGGCATTACCGTTGCGGTCACCGTGCTCGATTATTTCATCCCGATCTGGGGCGTCAAAAAATGGGGCGGGAGCAAGGCCGGAGCAGCGGGAGCGTTCGTCGGATTGATTGTCGGGCTGGTCGTTCCGCCCGTCGGCATCATCATAGGGCCTTTTCTCGGGGCGGTGGCAGCCGAATTGATCTCGGGCCGCGACACCGACGCCGCGCTGAAATCGGGCATCGGCTCTTTCGTCGGCTTTTTGCTCGGCACGGGTCTCAAATTGACGCTGTCTCTCGTGTTTGCGTATTATTTTGTTAAGGAATTGATTGTTTGACGACGTGTTATTCACGCATCAAAACAAACTTCTCGCCTTTGCGAATTATCTTTTCGTCGGAGATTCTCTTTTGCAGAAGCGAACAATCTTTGGCGTTTTGTAAGAAAAACAAAACCGCATTTCCCTTTTTATCGGCGTTTTCGACATACCATATTTCGTAGCCGCTTATCCCGTCGAGCAGTTCCGACAACGCCGACTGCACGTTGTTCACCCCCAACTTGCCTTTCATGTATTTGATCTTTCCCGAATACGGCTTTTCGGTATACGCCAACTGTTTCGGAATGTCGACCGCCGATTGACCGTCGACCACGTATATCCGGTACAGCTCGTCTGCAGCCTTGCGCGCCGCTTCGCTTCCCGATTGAAAAACGATGGAGACGTACGATCGATCGTCGACCGCCTGCAGTTGATATTTCGACAAGCAATCGAACCGACCCAGAAAATCGGCCCGAAGGCATTTATACGCATGTATCGAATAAATGCCGAAAGCGTCGAGCGGCGTTTCCATGGTGTAGATGTCGACGGTAAATTCCTCGCCTTTGTATACGATGTCTCGCGACACCAATTCGCGGAACCCGTATTCGAAGTACAAATCCGAGCCGCCGTTCATGAATCCGTACAGCGCCGTCCCCGCAAATGTCCGTTCGCTCTTTATCTCCACCTGCGAAAATACCGACCCGAACGAAATTGCAGCCAAAGCAAACGTAAAAAGCAACTTAACGATCTTCTTCATGATAACACTCCTTAATAATTCTCCGAACAAAGAGAAGCATTCTTCATTCTTACCTATTACCTTTTACCTTTCAAGGCTCTCCTCGATCGCTTTTTCCAACTCTTCCACCAAGAAGGGCTGTCCCTGCACTTTGTTGTATTGCAGATAAGCGTATTGCGGATGCGTCATGCGCAAATAATTGACGAATTGCCCGTCGTTCAACTCGCAGACCAGTATTTTTTTGTATCGGCCCAATATTTCGGCAGTGTTGCGCGGCAACGGCATGATGTGCTTGAAATGCGCATGTCCCGCCTTTTTGCCTTGTTTGCGAATCCGATTGACGGCAGCATGAACGAATCCGTACGTCCCGCCCCAACTGACCACCAGAATGTCGCCTTCTGCATCGCCTTCCGTTTCTTGCAAGGGAATATAATTCGCTGCGCGTTGCACTTTTTCGTTGCGCAGTTGTACCATTTTTTCGTGGTTCAGGCCGTCGGTCGATACATTGCCCGCTACATCCGTTTTTTCCAACCCGCCGATGCGGTGCAACAAACCGGGCGTTCCCGGTAAGGCCCATTGCCGCGCCAAAGTTTCGGCGTCGCGACGATACGGTTTGTAGTCGGTGTCGCCTTCCCGCGCAAGCGGAGGATGGATTTCCGGCAAATCTTTTACCGCGGGCAATTTGAAAAGCTGCGACCCGTTGCCGATATAGCCGTCGGTGAGCAAGATCACGGGCGTCATGTGCTCCATGCTGAGCTTGGCGGCTTCGTAGGCTGCGTAAAAACAGTCGGACGGCGACGATGCGGCCATCACGATGCACGGACACTCGCCGTTGCGGCCGAACAAGGCTTGGTAAAGGTCGCTTTGTTCCGACTTGGTGGGCATTCCCGTAGAGGGACCGCTGCGTTGCACGTTCACGATGACCAACGGCAATTCGGTGATCACCGCCAATCCCATCGCTTCGCTTTTCAGCGAAAAGCCGGGTCCCGACGTCGTGGTGACAGCCAACGAGCCGGTAAAGCTCGCGCCGATGGCCGAGCAAATGCCCGCGATTTCGTCTTCGGCTTGAAATGTTTTCACGCCGAGCGATTTGTGTTTGGACAATTCGATAAGAATGTCGGTTGCCGGAGTGATGGGGTACGAGCCTAAGAACAGCGGGCGCCCCGAACGTTCGGCGGCAGCCATGAAGCCCCATGCCGTAGCGACATTGCCGATGACGTTGCGGTATTTGCCTTTTGCGAGCTTGGCCGGAGCCACCCGAAAGGTGGAGCGAACCGCTTCGGTGTTGTAGGCATAGCTGTAGCCCGCCTCCAATACCAATTTGTTATACGCCGCAATTTGTTTTTTCCCTCCGAATTTCTCGTCCAAATATTCAACGGTCGATTCCAATCCCTTGTCGAACAGGTATAAAATAATACCCAAAGCAAACATGTTGCGGCTTTTTTCCTTGGTTTTGGCGTCGGCTTCGGTATCGCTCAACGCTTCCTTGGTCATGCTGCCGATAGGGGCTTTGATGAGTTGATACGATTCCAAACTCCCGTCCTCCAGCGGGTTATTTTCGTATCCGGCTTTAGCCAATGCCGCGGCGTCGAAAGCGTCGGCATTCACAACGATGGTCGCGCCGCGTTTGGTCGATTTTAAGTTGGCTTTGAGCGATGCGGGATTCATGGCGACCAACACATCGAATCGATCGCCCGATGTGTGAATCTTATTTGTTCCGATATGTACTTGAAATCCGGAGACCCCGGCTACCGTGTTTTGCGGAGCGCGTATCTCGGCGGGATAATCGGGAAAAGTGGCCAAATCGTTTCCGGCTTTTGCCGCCGCTTCCGAAAATAATGTTCCCGTCAATTGCATTCCGTCGCCCGAATCGCCTGCAAATTTTACTACTACCTGCTCTAAATCAACTGCTTTTTTATTCATCTTCCGATCAATGACTTCATAAAAGTCGGTTAATAATATTAAATAATTTGTCGTCCGCAAAGATACAAAAAGTCACGATTTTTTTTGCATTCAGCACAAAAGCAGTATTTTTGTAAATGAGATTTAATTCCGAAAAATCATGATTATCGCCAATCCCATATTCGATACAGTGTTCAAGCACTTGATGGAAAACAATCGTGTAGCGCGTTTCTTCGTCGAGACTTTGATTGACGAGCCGATAGAGAGCATTGCACTCACGCCGCAGGAACACACTTATTTCAAGTCGCCGCAAACGATTGCCGAGTCGGGATTGACTTCCGATGAACTGGAGCATATCAAGCTGCTTTCCATCGTTCGTTTCGACTTTGTGGCCACCATTCGCACGGCCGACGGATTCAAGAAAGTGCTGATAGAGATACAAAAGGCGCGCAATGCCGTCGATTTGATGCGTTTTCGCACCTATTTGGCGGAACAATATAAACGCAAGGATATGGTCGAAGACGGCGGCCGGAAAATTGAAGAACCGTTGCCGATCATCACTATTTATCTGTTGGGATTTGAGTTGCCCGAAACAGATGCGATCGCCATCGAAGTAAACCGCACTTATCGCGATTTGATTGCGCACAAGGAACTTCGCGTGAAAAGCGAATTTATCGAATGCCTGACACACGACAGTTATGTGGTTCAGATTCCGCGTATCGAAGGCAAAACCCGCACCCGTTTGGAAAAGATGCTGAGTTTGTTCGAGCAAAAATACTTCATTGATGATAAAGGTATCATCAAAGAATATCGCTATGACGTGGACGACGAAAATATTCGCCGCATGGTGGAAATACTGCATCATACGGGCATCGACCCCGAACAGCAAAAAGAAATAGAAGATGAATGGTGGTCGAACGAACTGTTGGAATCGATGATTACGGAAAGAGACAAGAAGATTGAAATGCAGAAAAAAGCGCTTGAAGAAAAGGAGCAAACGATTCAAGAAAATCAGAAAACACTGAAAGAAAAGGAGCAAACGATTCAAGAAAATCA
>JAVBRP010000291.1:0-2974 GCA_031547815.1 Bacteroidales bacterium
GTAAAAACCACAATCACCCCGTTCGCTCCGCGCGACCCGAATATCGCCAAATTGCTTGCATTTTTGAGTACATCCACCTGTGCAACGTCGTTAACGTTGATCATCTCCAAATTGTCGATTTCCATAGGCACACCGTCCAAAAGCAATAACGGATCGCCGCCGCCGCGAATCGAGACGGTTTTGCCCATAACCCTCACCCCCGGTAAACGCATCAGCAACATATATATATCGGATACGGGAAATTTCTCCAACTCATCCTCAGTAATGGAATTGTCGGCCGAAGAATAATAATGCGACGTGCGCTTCGGCTTTCGGTCGGCCGTGATGGTTACTTCGCTCAGGTTGATCACGCGGATGCCGTTTTCGTACGTATATTTTTGTTCGGCTTTGTCGGCGTATCGCGCAAAAACGCTTCGGTCGACGATTTCGGGCGTCACAATCGGAAATGTCCTTTCCGGATAAGTTTCCGGATCGACGATAAGTTCCATGCGTTTCATCCCTTTGTTCGGTTCGGCGTGAATGATGAAGTGAGTGCTGTCGGGCAGGTCGCAATTGCGAAAATAAAAACGCCCGTCTTTGTCGGTTGCGGCTTTATCCAGATAACCGGCCTGCATGGCGAAAATGCTTACCTCGATGCCTTCTGCGGGTTTACCCGTCAGAATTCCTTTTACCGTGCCCGATATTTCGGCGCCTGCTTCGAGTGCGGCGGTCGGGCGCGACAATTCGCCCCGAATCATTGCGGGAACATCGTAACGCCGCCACCCCTGCGTCAGCATCAACAGTTCCAACGCCCACGCCGATACGGTATTATTGCGAAAATAGAACGCGGGATTCTCGATATATCCTCTCAGGTCGGACGTAAGCAACAGCGAAGTCAGAATATTATTGCAGGAATCCGTAATCACCTCGCGATCGTCGGTCACCGCTACCGAAAAATTTCCGGTCAACGGCTCGTTATTCTTACCGGTGAGCGTCACATCGGCACGAACCGGCGAACGTTCGGCATAATTATCCTTGTCGGGACGGAAATCGATTGCGGCTTGGTCGTTATTGTTCACAAACACCAACCGCTCGCTTACCGGACGCAGCCGGGCGTCGAGAAGAAGCAGATGCACCACGCCCGACGGGAAAAAATCGTTCGTAAAAGATGCAAGCTCTTTCTCGTGGCGCCATTGTTCGACAAAATAGATCATGCCTCGGCTGTGGGCAAGCAAGTAGAGCGTGTCTTGCGGAGACCCTGCGGGTTTCGCCAACGATATGTAGAGCTTGTTTTTTATGCGGTTGACAACCAAAGCATACCCCGTTTTACGGGCAACGGGCAGGTCGAAACGCCGCGATCCTCCTTTTTCGTTGGTACAAACTGCATGGTACGACTTTCCTTCTTCGGAGGTAAGCACGAAATTTCCCATTCCGAGATAATCGGATCGAATTTGGGCGATTTCATTTTCGTTGTTGTCGTATATCGTTCCGATTATTTCGGTCGACTTTCCGTTCGATTTCAATGCTTTGAATGCGATTCTTTGAGATGCGCCCTCCAACAAACCGCCTCCTTCGGGATAGAACGCAACGTCGAAATCGTTGTCGGGAACGGGTATCGATATGAATTGCCGATAAATATGCCGGTCTTTCTCTATTTCCAAAAGGATCACTCTTTTTCGCGATTCGGCGGGCAGGTTGAAATTGATGCTTGCAACACCGTCATCGGTTTTGACAGTCATTTGGCGCCCGTTGTTGATGCTTACTTTGATGCTCTCGGGAATAACGGGGCTTGCCAGCACGGGATGCGTGAATCGGAACTCGGCGGTAATCTTTTTATCCGACGAAAAATGAAATCGTGTGTCGGTGCGAATAAACCGAGCCTGCGGGTCGCCGATGCGGATGTTCTTGGTGTGCAGATAGTTTTCGTCCAAGCTGCGCATGAAGTTGGTATAAGCGCGGATGACATAATCGCCTTCGGGCAAGTCGGCAGGGATCGGGATGTTGCCGCCGTAAACATTGTCGGCGTGGTGCACTTTGATGCGGGTGACCACGGTATCGAGCGGATTGATCAACTCCACATACACGTACCGGCTCACGGCTGCGGGAATATGCGAAACGGCATCGGCCAAGTGCGCGCGGAACCAAATCGTTTCGCCCGAAATGTAATACGGCTTGTCGGTATGCAGATAGATTTTCTCTTGAGGAAATACCTTCAGTTGTTTGTCAAATAACGAAACCAAACCGGCGGATATCGAGTCCTGACCGAACAAGCCGGTTGAAAAACCGACAATGGCGCACAATAATGTTATTCTCTTCATGGTTCGAATATGTATGAAATTATCCGTAGCAAGCAGACTATCGGATTCGGCGTATGAATGCGAAGCAAAAATAATAACATTTTTCGACATTTTCCGAAAAATCGCATCAACAATTCGGTCGCTTTCGTGGTTATCATTCCATGTAATTCGAATGATAATCATACAAATTAAAAAAACATGAACAAAAATATTTTGCGATATATCCGGGTCGGCGTCGTCGCTTTTTGGATTCCTTTGGTGTTGATCGCTTATTCCCTCAAATTCGTATGGCCGATTGTCGGAAAGATCAGCAAACCTATTTCGCGGTTACTGCCGTTCCAACATGTTGCGGGCGAAATAGCCGACTTCATCATCGGCGTGCTGATCATTTTGCTGATCACGATCGTGGTGGGGCTGATCATGCAAAAAACCGTACTCCGATCGTGGACACGGCGAGTCGACGGCTTGCTGACGCGGCTTTTTCCCGGGTACTCGTTCTACAAGAACTTCCTTTCGGATGCGACCGACGACGAGCAGAAAGGATGGAAATCGGTGATCGTAAAAGACGAAGAGGATAGCAAGTTGGGGTTTGTGGTAGACGAACACGACGGCATTTGCACCGTGTACATCCCTGCCGCACCCAATCCCTACGAAGGCGAAGTGGTTTTCAAGAAACGCGAGTTGTTGCATCCCGTCGA
>JAVBRP010000258.1:0-3184 GCA_031547815.1 Bacteroidales bacterium
GATTAAAGACGCGCCCGAACGGCAAAAAGCCGTCGTCGATTGGGAATTCAACGCTTGGGGCGGCAAATATCCGCACGACCGGGACAATCGCATTGCCGGAAGCATCGCCGCCGATTTCGGGTTGCCGGTTTATCGGCCCGGCATTGTCATGGAAGGCGGATCGGTCGATTTCAACGGTGCGGGAACGCTGCTCACCACCAAAGCCTGTCTGCTGAATCCGAACCGCAATCCGAACCTGAATCAACGGCAAATTGAACAGTTTTTGCACGAATATTATTGCGTGTCGCAAATACTTTGGCTGGGCGACGGCATCGAAGGCGACGATACCGACGGGCATGTGGACGACATCGCTCGTTTCGTCGGCGCCGACACGGTGGTCACTGTCGTGGAAACGAACAAAAACGATGTTAATTACGCGCCTTTGCAGGAGAACTTGCAAGCATTGAAGTGCATGCGCCTTCTCGACGGGAAACAGCTAAACATCGCAGAATTGCCGATGCCCGATCCCGTAATTTACGACGGGCAACGGCTTCCCGCGTCATACGCCAACTTTTGTTTCACGAACGACGCGGTGATCGTGCCGACTTTCCGCTGCAAGCAAGACGACAAAGCAATCCGGATTTTGGCTTCGTGCATCCCGAACCGGCGAATTATCGGAATCGACTCCACAGATATTGTTTGGGGGTTCGGAAGTTTCCACTGTTTGAGCCAACAGGAGCCGTAGGCCTCTCCCCCCGCCCCTCTCCACAGAGAGAGAGGGGGTGCCGCTATCCTTACGAAAAGTGGTAATTTGTGAATTTTTCTTGGTTCACGTCACAAGAAATAAACTCATGTAGTGTCGTATCAACGGCAAAATGTCACTTTTCCGGAGTGGAAGCCACGTAGTGGCGACATATTTGTAGCCCGGGATACCAATCCCGGGTAACGTATACACCAACCAATCCTAAGCCGCGTAGCGGCGATACATTGTTTTTTCCGATATAGAGTGAGTAATACACACCAAACACAAACGACACTTGATTCCCTTTGTGTTCTTGCGAGATTTAAGATTCCACGTTTCTCTTATCGAAAAAATTATTCACTCGGTGATGTCGGTTGCAAAAAAACATTTATTTTTGTTCCTCTATTTATGACAAAAATCAGTGAGTATTTTTTAATCTTAATGCAGTATGCAAAAACATAATTTCAGTGCAGGCCCTTCCATCCTGCCCCGTCAGGCAATTGAAGCAACGGCATCGGCCGTGTTGGATTTCAACGGCAGCGGATTGTCGGTAATGGAAGTATCGCATCGGGGCAAGGACTTCGAAGCAGTATTGAACGAAACAACGGCGCTCGTCAAGGAGTTGTTGTCGATTCCCGAAGGCTATTCGGTGCTTTTTCTCGGCGGCGGAGCAAGTTTGCAATTCTGCATGGTGCCGTTCAACCTGTTGGAGAAGAAAGCCGCTTACCTGAATACCGGAACATGGGCAAGCAAGGCCCTGAAAGAAGCCAAAGGATTCGGCGAAACCGTCGAAGTCGCTACTTCCAAAGACGCCAACTTCTCGTATATCCCCAAAGGATACACGGTTCCGTCGGATGTCGACTATTTCCATATCACCACCAACAACACCATTTTCGGCACCGAACTGTTCGAAGACCCGAAAGTTGACACCGTTTTGGTTGCCGACATGTCGTCGGACATTCTCAGCCGTCCGATCGACATTGCGCGTTACGGGCTGATCTATGCCGGAGCGCAAAAGAACCTCTCGTGCGCCGGCGTTACCCTGGTGATCGTCAAGAACGACATTCTCGGCAAAGTGTCGCGCCACATCCCGTCGATGCTGGATTATCGCGTGCACATCGAAAACGATTCCATGTACAACACGCCTCCCGTAGTACCCATTTTCACCGCCCTCCAAACCTTGAAATGGATCAAAGCCAACGGCGGAGTGGCAGGCATGCAAAAACGCAATAAGGAAAAAGCCGAAATTCTGTACAAGGAAATCGATCGCAACAAATTGTTCAAAGGCACGGCAGCCGTCGAAAACCGTTCGGTAATGAACGTTTGCTTCGTGATGGCCGACGGTTATCAAGACTTGGAAAAAGAATTTCTCGAATTCGCACAATCCAAAGGCATGGTAGGGCTTAAAGGCCACCGTTCGGTAGGCGGGTTCCGCGCATCCATATACAACGCGATGCCGAAAGAAAGCGTACAGGCTTTGGTTGATTGCATGAAAGAATTTGAAGCAAAGAAATAAAGATGAAGAATGTATTGATTGCGACGGAAAAGCCTTTTGCCGAGGCTGCCGTCAAAGGAATCGAAGACATATTGAAAAAAGCGGGCTATAAAGCCGTTCTGCTCGAAAAGTACGCAACACCCGCCGAACTGTGCGCAGCCGTTGCCGATGCCGATGCACTGATCGTTCGCAGCGACAAAGTGACCAAAGAAGTGATCGACGCCGCTCCGAAACTGAAAATCGTGGTACGCGCCGGCGCCGGTTACGACAATCTCGATCTGGAAGCGTGTTCCGCAAAAGGAGTCGTAGCCATGAACACGCCGGGACAAAACTCGAACGCGGTTGCCGAATTGGCCTTGGGCATGATGATTTACATGGCCCGCAACGGATGGCAACCCGGAACAGGAAGCGAATTGAAAGGCAAGAAATTGGGAATCCACGCCTACGGAAATGTCGGTAAATTGGTTGCCGCTCTCGGTAAAGGTTTCGGTATGGAAGTGTACGCTTGCGACCCGTTCGTGCCTGCCGACGTCATCAAAAAGGACGGCGTAACACCCGTTGCCGACGTGAAAGATTTGTACGCAACCTGTCGTTATGTATCGTTGCACATCCCGGCAACCGACGAAACCAAAAAATCGATCGGATACGACTTGCTCTCGTCCATGCCCAAAGGCGGAACGCTCATCAACACCGCCCGCAAGGAAGTGATCGATGAGGAAGGTCTGCTCAAGGCCATGATGGAGCGCAACGACTTGAAATATGCTTCGGACATAGCGCCCGATGCGTTAACCAAGATACAGGACAGCGTGGGAACCCGTGTTTTCGCCACATCGAAAAAGATGGGCGCCGAAACCGGCGAGGCCAACATTAATGCCGGCTTGGCCGCAGCACGACAAATCGTCGATTTCTTCGAAAAAGGCGATAAGAAATTTCAAGTGAACAAATAAGAAAGTTCTACTTTTTTAACG
>JAVBRP010000016.1:0-4608 GCA_031547815.1 Bacteroidales bacterium
ACCCAAGGCGGTCCAACGTGCGGTTTTCGATTCGCGCAAACTCTTTTTTATTGCATCGGTCATTTTTCTTTGTTTTTAGAATTGTTTGATTTTGATTAGCTTGTATTCAAAAGAATGCCGCAAAGCTAAAACGTTTTTTCGACAATCGGTGATTTTTTTTGCTACAAATTCAACCTTTTTCCTTTCGGATATTTCACGCTGTAGCGCAAATCGAATGTTTCGGTTTTGCCCGGAGCAAGCTCGAATTCCCAAGTAAGCGTACCCACTTCTTTGTTTTCGTGCGGTTTGCCGGTAAAACCCAACACCTCCACAACAATATCTTTTTGCGTCGACAACGGGTATTGATCTTTGATGATCATGCGAACGGGAGCGGCTTTGGTGTTGATGACCGAAATGCGGTACGCAAATTCCTGCCGCACGTCCGATCCCAAAAACTTGACGCTGCTCATGTCCTGTAATTTCTCGCGCTTCACCGTCACGCGGCTGTCTTGCCCCAACGTCACATCGAGCGTTTCGCGCGTGTTGTTCGGGTCGATGTAGGTGGTTCCCGTGTAGCTGCCTTCGATGGTGATGTTGGCCTTGCCGGGAAGCAGATTCAGCTTCTCCCTGTTTTTAATGGAAGCCGTCAGATAAACCGATCGATCCAATTTCGGGACGCAGTAATAACGATATTCTGCCTCCGTTTCGGCCGAACGCAGCACCACGTTTTGCGGATTGCCGTTTCCCGCGACGGTATACGGCAGGTCGATCTTGTACGTCACATCGATTTCGCTTTCCGATGAAGTCACATAATCCTCCATGCCCGATTTCAGCGTAACGACGATCACGCCGTTGGCCGCTCTCGATCCGTATACGGATGTTGCGGCTACGTCTTTCAGCACATCCACGCTTTTGATGGAATTCGGATCGATCGACGAGAAGTAATCGGCCGAAGCCGGCATACCGTCGACAATATACAACGGTTGCGTTTCGGTCGCTGCATCTGCCGTTCCCCGTATCCTTATTTGCGATTCTTCATTCTGCGCGGCTACTACCGCCTCTTTGCCTTGCAACGCATACGACATGGCGTTTTGCATCGGAGCGTTAAAACCTTTCGATGCGATATTCGCCGTCACGTATTCCAAAAACCACGCCTGCGGTATCGGAGCCACTTTTTCGTTGCTCGGAACAACCGTGGAAAGCGTCAAATTCACTTTATCCCAATCCAAACCCGTCGTTTGTCGGATGTCGGCTTTGTAAACGATCTTCAACGGTTTGTCCGTTCCGTCCGTTTGCAGGTCGTAGCACGGTTCCCACGAAGCACGGTCGGTGTAATAACCGACGGTGACGGCGTAGTCGCCCGCTTTCGGACTGAGCAATTTCAAATGAAGCCGACCGGAAACCTTATCGTTTTTACGTTTTTCCGAATCGCGTTGCCGCGTGAAAGAATTGATTTTCTCGGTGATCTCCGCTTTTCGTGCCGTGTACGTATTGTTTTCGCCGGTAAGCTCGGTCGATTTGTTCTTGTAATATTCCATCATCTTCATCAGTTCGTTGACATTCACGCCCGTTTGCGTGCCGCCGATGGAATTGTTGGCTCTCAGTAATCTGATCAAATCCTCGTTGATCTGCATTTTGGTGTTGATGCGGACGAGTTCCTTATTATATCGATCGATGGAATCCTGCAAACGCTTGACCGCAGCATTGCCGGGCTTGTCGGCAAGATAATTTTGTGAAAAGCCGTGCGCCACGATCGTCACTCCGCCGGGAATGTTTATTTTCAAGCTGTTTTCGTCAATCGCGGGCGACAACCCGTCAATATACAGCTCGTTATCGCCTTTTGTCAACGAGGTTTTTGTCGTGTGCGTCAATTCAGCCCCTTGGCGGAAAACGGTTGCCGATTCGAGTTTGGCGGACACGGTGCGGATGTCGCCTTCGGCTGCCGAACATATCGACAGCGGAAACAAAACGGAAATGATCAGGATCGATCGGGTTATTTTTAAAATCATGGCGTAGCGTTTTTATATTGAATATTTTGTTAAGTTGCGCTTTCAGCGCGCTAAATTTATAAAGAATTTCATTTCTTTCCCGAGGCATTGCCGCCGGGCTGAACTGAATCAGCCTTTCAGGCTGATGGTGGCTGTCGGGTTAAACCCGGCGAAATAACAACCTTGTCCGAACGGGGGTATTTTATGCATTTATATTTTCCCTCGCTTTGCGTCTTTGCGCCTTTGCGAGAGAATCAAGCACAATATTATACCGCGAGAAGTATGGCATGTTCACGGCAAATCACGACGTTTTTTTCTTCGGATTGACCAGCTCCAAGGTATGCCCCATCTTATCGTGCTTGGTTTGCAGATATTGTTGGTTGAACGGATTCGGCTCCACTTCGAGCGGCACGTTTTCCACAATGCGAAGTCCGTATCCTTCCAAAGCGATGCGCTTTACGGGATTGTTGCTCATCAGGCGGATCGGCCCCAAGCCCAACTCGTGCAGAATGCTTGCTCCGACGCCGTAGTCGCGTTCGTCGGCTTGAAAACCGAGATCGATGTTGGCTTCCACCGTGTCGCGACCTTCTTCCTGAAGTTTGTAGGCATGCAGCTTGTTGAAAAGCCCGATGCCGCGTCCTTCCTGATTGAGATACACCACCACGCCTTTGCCTTCCTTTTCGATCATCCGCAGCGCCAGATGAAGCTGCTCGCCGCAATCGCAACGGTACGAGCCGAGAATGTCGCCCGTGAGGCACGACGAGTGCATGCGAACCAGCACCGGCTCGTTCGGCTCCCACGAACCCTTGATGATCGCCAAATGCTCCAGTTCGTTGGATATTTGCAGGAACGGAATTGCTTCGAAATCGCCGTACTTGGTCGGCAGTTTCACCCGCACTCCCTGTTTGACGATGGAATCTTTTTGCAGGCGGTATTTGATCAAATCCTCGATGGAAATGATTTTCATGTCGTATTTTTCGGCAAGCTCCAGCAACTTCGGCAAGCGGGCCATCGAACCGTCTTCGTCGAGAATTTCGACCAGTGCGCCTCCGGGTTGCAGCCCGGCCAAGCGGGTGAGGTCGACTACGGCTTCGGTGTGCCCGGGACGGCGCAACACGCCTTTTTCGCGCGCTTTCAACGGCGAAATATGTCCGGGACGGGCCAAATCTTCGGGGCGCGTGGCGGGATCGACCAATGCGCGAATGGTCTTTGCGCGGTCGGTTGTTGAAATTCCCGTGGTACAGCCGTTGCCGATCAAGTCGACCGACACTGTGAACGGCGTTCCGTGCAGCGAAGTGTTGACACCGACCATCAAGTCGAGTTCCAATTCCCGGCAACGTTTTTCGGGCAGCGGTGCGCACACCATTCCGCGTCCGTATTTTACCATGAAGTTGACAATTTCGGGCGTAATGGTTTCGGCCGCGCAAATAAAATCGCCTTCGTTTTCGCGGTCTTCGTCATCCACCACGATGATGACCTTGCCGTTGCGGATATCTTCCACAGCTTCTTCAATGGTATTGAGTTTCCTTTGTGACATTTACAAGTTTTAACAACAATAAACAATCCCGACCTGTTTTTTGATCGTTCGGCCGGTAAAAACGCTTGCAAAGATACAAAGGTTTTTAACGTTGCCGGCATTTTCGGTGTTTCGGATTTTATTCGAAAATAAAAAAATGAAATGTGAGTCCTCTCCGAAAAGTATCTATTGCGTTGTTTTCACGACCTCCTATATCATGTTGCGCGATACGCCTCACGGCGGTGTGATACATTATACTTTCAGCGCGGAATGAGAAGTTTGGAGCATGATAAAAATTGATGACGAAATATTGGGGCAAAATTCGAGCATAATAAATATAATGGTGAAATATTGGGGCAATATTCGACCATAATAAATATAATGGCGAAATATTGGGGCAATATTCGACCATTATAAAAATAATGGCGAAATATTGGGGCAAAATTCGACCATAATAAAAATAATGGCGAAATATTGGGGCAAAATTCGAGCATTATAAAAATAATGGTGAAATATTGGGGCAATATTTCACCATAACAAAAATAATGGCGAAATTTTGGGGCAATATTCGACCATAATAAAAATAATGGCGAAATATTGGGGCAAAATTCGAGCATAATAAATATAATGGTGAAATATTGGGGCAATATTCGACCATCAATAAATTGATGATGAAATTTTGGGGCAATATTCGAGCATAATAAAAATAATGGCGAATTATTGGGGCAATATTCGAGCATAGTGACGATGACAAAATAACATTTCCATTTTTTTTCAGACAGGATTAACATGATTTATAGGATTTAAATCTTGTAAATCATGTTAATCCTGTCAAATGAGTAAATTATTTTGTCTTCATTCCAAAGGGACAACGATAAAATAAAATTCTCATCTTTTTTGCCGGGATTAACAGGATTTTTACATCTTGTAAATCCCGGTAATCCTGTTAATTCTGTCAAATGAGTAAATTATTTTGTCTTCATTCCTTAGGGAATGCGTTCAAAATAAAATACCTATATGGACATTGATAGAAATCGATAGATGTCTCCATGCGCAAACTCGTACCTCGTTTGCTTAGTCGACATGACGCGTTCGTATGCGATACAAAGAGGGATGGGGGGAGAG
>JAVBRP010000350.1:0-8967 GCA_031547815.1 Bacteroidales bacterium
TGATCACCTATTTTCTTGTTCCCGAAACAACGGGCAAATCGTTGGAAGAAATCGAACGGGAATGGACGAAAAGATGATGATTGCCGACAAGCCGCGAAGAGGCGGCATCAGCTATCGGTAGTCTTTCGGGGCTGCCGATAGTTGATACTGTATTGCAGCATAACACAGATAACCGGATTTGTTACAGTGGCAAATACCGATATCGGATTTAATTTTGTTTTATCCGATATGAAAAATCATACGCGGCAAAAACATTGCATCATTTCCGCGAATCGCTCAACAATGGTCGTACCGGAGTGCCCCGCAGCAATACATCCGAAATTTCGAGAAACAAATTTGCCTGCACTTACAATATTACTCTACGATACCTTTTTATGATATATCCATCTATCATGTTATCAGAAGTATAACACATAATCCTTCAATAATACGAATTGAACTGCCTGCTTCTCGCAGTATAAGTGTATGCTTTGCATCTTTGCGATGGAGTGATCACACAAAGGCGCCAAGTCGCCAAGCGAGGAAACACACAAACATATTAAACTTGACCGTGCGAGGTGTAACGACAGCATCAATACGGTTAGCGACAGCATTATCGAGCAAAAAAGTGCCGGTAAAGATTTCTGAACGGTATTATCACCAACTTTCTTCGTCGAATCGACATTGTATGCCGCTTGTTTATAAATACATAACGATTTGAGCAAAACAAAAAGCAAAATGGACAAAGTCTTTTTCGCAAAAGAAAATATCATTGTGACGTTGTTCGGAGAAAAAATTAAATGTAGTAATCACCAAAAAAATTAGCCTATGGAGAGATTGAATATATGAATGAGGAAAAAACTTTAGAAAAGAGATAGTAGTCAAATTCTGATTTACACAAATATTATTATGCAAAAACAATTGAAAAACAGATTAATTATGTTTAACGGCAACGCATTAAAACTTATGTGTTTATTGCTTGTCATGAGTGCGGCGACGTCAATTCCTTTGCTCGGGCAACAGGGGACGCGCCAAATTACGGGTGCAGTAAAAGATGTTGCGGGCGATCCGATGCCCGGTGTTAACGTGATACAAAAAGGGACGACCAACGGAACGGTAACCAATATCGACGGACATTTTACGCTGAAAGTTCCTTCGAGTGATGTTGTTTTGGTTTTTTCCTTTATCGGGTACAACCAACAGGAAATACCGGTTACGGATCAAACCACCGTCAATCTTACCATGATCGAATCATCACAGGAAATTGAGGAAGTGGTGGTTGTCGGTTACGGGATACAACGGAAAGAAAGTGTAGTAGGAGCAATCTCTCAAACCACGAACGAAGATTTGAAGCGGCAGGGTACCGTATCCGACCTCCGGCAAGCATTGTCGGGGCAAATACCGGGTCTGGTATCGCTTACTTCTTCGGGCGAACCGGGCGGCGTTACTACGGGACAGTCGGCCACCAATATGTACATCCGCGGGCAAACCTCATGGAACGGAGGGCAACCTTTGGTTCTTATCGACGGTGTGGAACGCGATATGAGTACTATTTCCATTAATGAAGTAGAAAGCATTTCTGTGTTGAAAGATGCTTCCGCAACTGCCGTTTTCGGGGTAAAGGGTGCTAACGGGGTAATCCTGATCAACACCAAGCGCGGCGCCGAAGGAAAAACATCGCTGAATTTTAACTATACCGCAACGGGAACATTTTTGTCCAAGCAACCGAAAAAATTGGATTCATACGCGGCGTTGATGGCCAAGAATGAAATGATCGAGCGGGAAGTCGTGATGAATGAACCTTCGTGGGGCGCTTATATGCCGTATGAAATTGTTGAACGCTACCGGAAACCGCAATCGGAAGAATACGCCCTGATATACCCGAATATCGATTGGGAAGAAGCGCTGTATAAAACCATGGGACTTTCGCATCAAGCAAGCGTTAATGTGCAGGGCGGCAATAAAATAGTGAAATTTTTCGGCTCGTTGACTTATTTGCATCAGGGCGATAACTTTAAGGAATACGATAACGGAAAGGGATATAGCCCCAACTACAATTATGACCGATTCAATTTCAGAAGCAATGTCGATTTCTCTTTGACCAATACGACGACTTTGAAGGTTAACTTATCCGGCTCGTACGGTTTAAAGAACACGAATTACAATAATGACGGAAGTTCGAGCAGGGCCGACTGGTGGATTTGGGCGGCTTCTTACCGTGCGGCTCCCGACATGTCGCAGATACTGTATCCTGACGGGCTGTGGGGAACTTATGCGGAAGGAGGAAACAATACCGCAAACCCGGTTGCTATCGTGTATAACCTGGGGATACGTAAAGCCCGTACAACCCTTCTGCAATCGGATATTATTCTGGAACAGGACTTGAAATTCATTACTCCGGGGTTAAAGTTGATCGGGTCATTCAATCTTGACACAAGGACGCGCTCGGAATCGGGTATTTATGACGTGGTTAACCACATCAGAGGTCAGGAAGAAGGCGCCAATGTGGCTTACAGGCAAATTTATCCTTTGCTGTATGAAGGGCCGGATCAGGACCCGAGCGAATATACCAAATTGTGGCCGGTCGGGTCGGGAGACTATGATTGGGTGATACGTCCGTGGACGAATCGCACGGAAACGATAGGTACGGAAAACTGGCAATCCTATTTGCCGGTCAATCGCAACATGCAATACCGGTTTCAATTGAATTATAACCGGAAATTCGACGTGCACAATGTCTTGGCGACAGGAGTTTTCCAACGCGAGCAATGGGCGAGCGGGGAAGAATTCAAACATTATCGGGAAGACTGGATATTCCGTGCGGCTTATGACTACGATTCGCGTTACATGGCCGAATTCAACGGGGCCTATAACGGGTCGGAACAATTCAGCCCGGATTACCGTTTTGCCTTTTTCCCGTCGGTAGCCGTAGGTTGGTACATTTCCAACGAAAATTTCATGAGCGGCGTGGAATGGCTGGATCGTCTGAAATTCAGATACAGTTACGGCAAAGTGGGAGACGACAGTATGAGCGGCGTCCGCTGGATGTATGACTCCCAATATGCATACGGCGGGAATTCCGGTATCGGATCCAATAACAATGTCGTATCTACCAGCCCGTATACTTATTACAGGCTGAGGGTTAACGGAAACCCGAATCTGCACTGGGAAACAGCGGTTAAAAACAATTTCGGCGTCGACTTCGGTGCTTTTAAAAACCTGATCTCCGTGACATTCGATTATTATACCGAAGACCGTACCGGCATTCTGATGAGCGCATCGCAAAAAAGCAACCCGCCGTTTTATGTAGGCGTGCCGAGTTCGAATACGGGACACGTGAAATCCAAAGGTTTTGAACTGGAATTGGGATTCATGAAAAATGTCGGCGATTTTTATGCAAAGACCACCCTTGCCGTAACGCACAACAAAAGCGAGGTTATTTTCAGGGATGATCCTCCCTTGTTGGACGATTATCTGAAACAGCAAGGTTATCAGATCGGACAAAACAAGCGCTTGCTGAATACCGGTTATTTCTACCAAAACTGGGACGACGTGTTTGCCAGTATTCCGACGGAAAACAACGACCTGCAAAAATTACCCGGATATTACGATATGATCGATTTCAATGCCGACGGCATCATTAAAGGCAATGAAGATACACCCCCCGTAGGATATTCCGAAATACCCCAGAACACCGCCAGCTTGTCGGTCGGATTCGGCTATAAAGGTTGGAGTTTCTCGGTGCAGTTTTTCGGCGTGAACAATTGCAGCCGCTTTATCGGATTTGACAATTACGTCAGCGATACCAATCTGGTATTCGAACATGCCGCCGATTATTGGTCGAAAGATAATCCGTATGCATCTTCGTTCCTGCCCAGATGGAAAACGGCAGCGGAAAATATCGGACACTATTTTCTTTACGATGCATCATACGTGCGGTTAAGGATGGCCGAAATTTCCTATTCGTTTAACAATCAGGGTTGGGTGCAAAAAGCCGGTATCAATAACTTGAGAATCTTCCTCAACGGGAATAACCTGTTTTTCTGGTCGAATTTGCCCGATGACCGTGAAACAACCTATTCCGACAGCGGCAGTGCAACGCAAGGCGCTTACCCGACGGTTAAATCGGTCAACTTAGGTATTGAATTAGCATTTTAAACATTATTTGGAATATGAAAAATATTAAAAAATACTTGCGCTTTCTAAGCGGCGCTTTATTTGTCGTACTGATTTCCGCTTCGTGCGAGTCCTATCTCGACAGGACCCCGGAAAGTGACATCAGTGAAAATGATGTGTACGGGAACTTCAGAAGTTTCAACGGATTTGTCGAACAGATGTACGGATGTGTCGTTTGGCCCGACCAATGCGGCGCGTGGAATAAATATTTGTTTGCCGACGAAACGTTGAATAATTACACGTATGCTTTCGATCAGGGAAATTATTGGGGCAACGAAACCTATTTCTTCGGAGGAAACCCGATGGGCGATATTACCAAAAGGGAAGCCCGAACCAGACGTATCTGGGAATTTGCATGGTACGGGATCAATGTGGCCAATCTCGCATTGGCAAAGTTGGAAGAACCCGGACTGTTTAAAGGAACGGATGAAGAAAGAGACTTTCTGAAGGGCCAGGCTTTATTCTTCAGAGGGTGGTTCCATTTCGAAATCTGTCGTTTTTGGGGAGGTATGCCTTATATCAACCGGGTGATAAATTGGGAAGACCCGTATGATATACCTGACAATAAAAGGCTTAATTTCAAGGAAACCGCACTGAAAATGGCGGATGATTTCAGGGCTGCCGCCGATCTTTTGCCCTTCCACTGGCAACTGACGGAGATCGGGAAGACAAATACGGATGGAAATAATGCCGACCGTATCAATAAATTCTTTGCTTTGGGATATTTGGGTAAAGCCTTGCTGTATGCGGCAAGTCCGATGATGCACGAAGAATCGGGCGCAGGAAACGGCACGAATTACGATGCCGATCTTTGTAAACAGGCAGCCGACGCTTTCGGCGAATTGCTGAATTATGCCGATACCAAGACTATGGAGGATGGAAGCAAAATCTATGAATTAGCCATCTTGACCCCGCATACGAGCCAAAACCCGGCTGCTGCCCAAACACAGGACGGTTGGGCGGGCCTTTTCTACAAACGCGGTTGGTTGCGTCCCGGCGGCAAGGAAGTGATCATGGAACCCACCATTTATGACAGGACGCGTATTCGTAATTCCACGCTCGGAGCCATATCGCCTTCCAATTTAGGCTTAAATTCGGGTACCAATGCGGATGTGCCGACTTATAACCTGACCCTTTTATTCGGAGACAAAAACGGGAATCCGATCAATGACCCCGACCTGTCAACGTATGACCCTGCCGACCCGTGGAATCCCACCAAGCGCGACCCGCGTTTTGCCAAGACCATTGCCGTTAACGGCGATAAAATAGCGGCTTTTTCGGGAAAAGAAAATGTTTTGAAAACATATAACGGCGGCTTTCATCGCGTAGATCAGAATCCGCCGACCGTTACCGGGTTTTATCAGAAAAAATTCAGCGGGTTGGCTCCCGACCACAGCACCACTTATGCCGGCAACATCATGGAGCTTATTCCCTATCTGCGTTTGGCGGATATATACCTGATGTATGCCGAAGCCGTACTGTTCAGCCAGGGCGGCAGCCCCAAGGCGAGCGCTGCTTCCGTCGGCGTGCAGAATGGTTACGGCATGACGGCCGAAGAAGCGTTCAATATGGTAAGGGTACGCGCTACGAAAGTTCCGCTCAATGCCAAGTTTACAGCCGACAACAATGTCTTTTTCGAAGAGATCGTGCGCGAAAGAGCGGTTGAATTTGCACTCGAAGGGCAACGTTTTTGCGACATCCGTCGATGGAACAGAAACGGGCTTTATATCGATAAAACATGTGCGGATTTTGATCAGGCATCGGCAACAGATACCCGGCCGGTTAACTTGAGGGGAAGGACACTCATATCGAGAGTTGCAGGGAAGAAGCACAATTGGCTGCCCATTCAAGTGAGTTTTGTGAAAATGTATCCCGGTTTCCCTCAAAACCCGGGATGGTAGGCAATGTTGAATGTAAAAAAACAATATCAAATGAAAAACAAATATTCTATTATACTATTTCTTTGCGTAACATTGCTTTTGACGGCGCATCAAGTTCTTGCGCAGAAAGAGACGGAAAAAAAGATCACGATAGAATCGGTGATCGAAGATGAGGCGGGAAATCCCATTGCCGGCGCCAAAGTGTTTTGCGGCAACGGTTATGCGAAAACCGACAGCGAAGGTAAGTTTACCATAGCCGTCGAACCCGACGCCGATTTGGTGGTGCAAGTTGCCGGATACGAGGATGTAAGAGTATCGGTAAACAGCGCCCGAAACGAGTCGAAAATAACCCTCAAGGCAGCAGCAATCTTTTTCGAAGAAGACCAAAAAGTGGCATTGCCTTTCAACAGACGGTCATATCGCGGTGATGTGGTAGGCGCTGTTTCCTCCGTGAACATACCCGAAGCTACCCGTAACGACTATAACAGAGTCGGGCTGAGTTCACTTCGCGGAAAGGTCGTCGGGTTGATCGGGAGCAGCAACATCAGGGGCATCGGAGCAGGTTTGACGGATGCCGCAGCATCTTTCGGTATCGTTTCGGGACTATCGGAAACCTATATTTTGGTTGACGGATTGCCGCGCAGCCCCGAGTTTCTACGGTCTACCGAAATCGAAAGCATTACGGTGCTGAAGGATGCCAATGCGGCTGTTTTGTACGGCGCTGCCGCCTTGGACGGAGTACTGCTGGTAACAACCAAAAGAGGCGAGGCATACAAGAAAAGAACAGATGTCAACCTTAACTACGGTTTGGATTTTTCTAAGGAAAACTCGTTCCCGAAATTTCTGAATTCTGCCGATTATATGACGTATTATAACATAGCGCGCAGAAACGACGGAATGACCGACCAATGGACCGAGGCTCAGATCAACAATTACAGGAACGGGAATAAATACCGTTATCCTGATGTCGATTATTATTCTTCCGATTATATCAAATCGTATAAAGATTGGTTTGACATCAATACGGAATTTTCGGGCGGCAACCGGAACGGCACGTATTATGTCAATGCGGGATGGTATTCGGAAGGAACTCTTTTGAATTTCGGATCGGGCAAGGACGAGCGGATCAATAATTTCAATATCCGTGCAAACGTCGACATGAAAATCAACGATTGGATCAACACGGCTATTGACGGAAATTTTATTTTTAACAGCGACAAATTTGCATTGGCAAGTTACTGGGGTAGTGCGATCAACACCCGGCCTTACGAATACGCTCCGCTGTTGCCTATCAGTTTGATAGATCCGAACGATCCGGAACTCCTTGCAAGAAAGCGCGACATAGACGGTTTGTATTTGGTGGGAGGAAGCAACAGTTACCAAAGCACCCCTTTCGGCAGTACATATCTTTCGGGCACTGCCGATCAAGTGTATCGGAATCTGTCGTTCAACAACAGGATCAATTTCGATTTCGGACAATGGGTGAGCGGATTGTCTTTCCACACCAACATCAATTTTGATTTCACCACCCAGTATTACGAAGTAAACCAAAACTCATATTCCACGTATGAGCCGACTTGGGCTCCCAACGAGGATAAAATTACCGCTTTGAAGAAATACGGTAATGACGCTTCGAGCGGAAACTTGAATGTTCCCGGCGACTTCCGGGCGCTCAGGAGAATGGTCGGGTTTTCGGCGACATTGAATTATGACAGGACTTTTGATCAAGTACACCGTGTTACCGGCGCGCTTATCGGATATGCCACCATGTACCAATTAACGGGAAACCTGCAAGGCAACAAGCAGGCGCATTTGGGAATGCAGTTGGGCTATAACTACGATCACCGGTATATGATCGATTTCAGCGCCGCCGCCATTAATTCCACCAAGTTGGCTCCGGGCCACAGGCTCGGTTTCTCGCCGACTTTGGGATTGGCATGGGTGCTCAGTTCCGAAGATTTCATGTCGTCGGCCGCCAACATCGATTACCTGAAAGTAAGAGCATCCGCCGGCAACATAAAATCGGATATTCCGATCGGAGGTTATTTTTATTACGACGAGAGGATCACCACCAACGGCACCGTTTACTGGAATAACAGCAGAAGCCGTGCCGGTGTCATCACTTCATGGACCGGGAATACCGATCTGACCTTCGTCTCTCGCAACGATTTTAATGCAGGTTTTGAAGGTTTGTTTTTCAACAAATTCTTAGAAGTTGAAGCCAATTATTTTTATTCATTGTATGACAACATCGTGGCGCGTTCGAATTCGAAATATCCGAATTTTTACGCCACCACCAATAATTATCTCCCTTACGAAAATCTTAATGCCAACTTATATCAAGGCATTGAAGCGGGTTTGACTTTCCGCAAAAACATCAATGATTGGGCTTTCACTTTGAGAACGAACATGGTGTACACGGCCACAAAACTGAAAGAAGTCGACGAAATCTATGCCAATGATTACCAGTACAGAAAAGGGCGACCGGTAGGTAACTATTTCGGGTTGGAAGCTATAGGATTCTTCCAAAACGAAGCCGAAATCAACGATCCCAAAACCCCCTATCAATTGTTCAGCGCATTGAAGCCCGGAGACATCAGGTATAAGGATCAGAATGGCGATAATGTTATCAATTCGAACGACCAGGTATATTTGGGTCGCAGCACGGCTCCTTTTTACGGAGCGGCGCAACTGTCGGTTTCCTACAAAAACTGGACGTTATTTGCCTCGGGTTACGGAATTTCCGGAGGCCATAGCGTTACCGAAAGCAATTATTACTGGATTGACGGAACCAAGAAATATTCGGAAGTCGTTTTGAACAGCTGGACGCCGGAAACAAGCGCCACGGCAACTTACCCGAGATTGTCTTCGTCGGCCAACA
Organism: Bacteroidales bacterium; assembly: GCA_031547815.1. Classification (GTDB taxonomy): domain Bacteria; phylum Bacteroidota; class Bacteroidia; order Bacteroidales; family UBA4181; genus JAIRLS01. The sequence continues at coordinate 8,917 of JAVBRP010000350.1, forward strand.
GTAATAACAACCAAAGGTCGAATTTCTGGATGTATTCCAACGATTATTTCA
>JAVBRP010000304.1:0-9122 GCA_031547815.1 Bacteroidales bacterium
CCTCTCACCTGTTCCATCCGTATTTTTCGAACATTTCCTTCACTTTGCGCACGGCAATGGCAATCTGCGCCTCGGCTGTTTTACGCGAGATGTCGAGAATAGAGGCGATTTCTTTGTATTCCAGTTGATCGTTGAAATACATCCGCGAAATCATCCGGCATCGTTCGGGAAGCTCGTCGAAAGCATGTTGCAGCAGTTGTCGAAAATCGTCGCGTTCCACGGTGTCGTGGGCCGACGGTTCGGGCGAGGTTATTTCCAATTCGTAGGCATTGATGTTATCTTGAGGGTAACTTTTTTGAGAGCGCAAGTAGTCGATCGCTTGGTGTCTGACTGCGGTGTACAAATACGAACGAATATTTTTCACCGATTTCAATTGCATTCGTTTCATCCACACATTGAAAAACACATCCGAAACGGCTTCTTCGCTCATTTCTTTCGATTTGAGAAACAAGAAGGCAAACTTACACAAGCGGTTAAAGTATAACCGATGCAGTTCTTCAAAAGCAAATTGGTTTCCCGTTGCGATTTTAACGGTCAATTTCTGTTCCGGACATCTAATCGGGTCTGATTTCATACTCTTTCAATTCGTCGCAACAAAAATATACGAATTTATCCGAAAAACGAAATGATACGGTTCGGAGGTCTTCACAATTCCGGTTTCGAAGCATCCAAGTCGAGTTTCGAAGCATCCAAGTCGACTTTCGAAGCATTCAAGTCGACTTTCGAAGCATTCAAGTCGACTTTCGAAACATCCAAGTCGACTTTCGAAGCATCCAAGTCGACTTTCGAAGCATTCAAGTCGACTTTCGAAGCATCCAAGTCGACTTTCGAAGCATCCAAGTCGACTTTCGAAACATCCAAGTCGACTTTCGAAGCATCCAAGTCGACTTTCGAAGCATCCAAGTCGACTTTCGAAGCATCCAAGTCGAGCTTCGAAGTGTCCAAGTCATGTTTCGAAGTGTCCGGATTGAGCGAGAGTGTTTTTTACGTGTGTATAACCGCCGCTGTTTCTCCGTTAAGAAAAATTTATGACCCGATGCTATAAAAATTGCTTTATCTTTGTCCGTCAATTTTTATTGTACAATCTGAATCTTCGTATTGATGAATTTCAAAAAGATCAACAGCATTACCGGATGGGTCGTATTCGCGATAGCATCCGTGGTATACCTGCTTACCATCGAACCTACCGCCAGTTTTTGGGATTGCGGCGAGTTCATTTCCACGGCCGACAAACTCGAAGTGGGCCACCCGCCCGGGGCGCCGTTCTTCATGCTCGTAGCGCGTCTTTTTATTCTTCTGGCAGGCGGCAATGTGGAACATGTCCCCACGATGGTAAACGCTTTTTCCGCATTATGCAGCGGATTCACGATTTTGTTGTTGTTTTGGACCATCACGCATTTGGGGCGTAAGCTCATCGGCGTTGCATCCGAAAATTTCACGCCCGTACAAACCGTTTCCGTAATCGGTGCGGGTATCGTAGGCGCGCTGGCGTACACATTTTCCGACACGTTTTGGTTTTCGGCCGTCGAAGGCGAAGTATACGCATTCTCGTCGCTGTTTACCGCGCTGGTATTTTGGGCCGTGCTGCGGTGGGAAGACGAGGCCGACCGGCGTTACGCCAATCGCTGGCTGGTGCTGATCGCCTATCTGATGGGCCTGTCTATCGGCGTTCACTTGCTGAACCTGTTGGCCATTCCCGCCATCGGGCTGGTGTATTATCATCGCAAATACAAAGACAACATCACACCCAAAGGCACCATGTATGCGCTGTTGATTTCGGCGGCAATCCTGTTGGTGATCCTTTACGGAATAGTGCCCGGCGTGATACAGATTGCCGTGTGGTTCGAAATATTTTTCGTGAAGAATATCGGGTTGCCGATGCATACGGGGTTATATCTGTACGTGCTCCTGCTTGCGGGGGGAATCGTTTACGGATTGTATTATTCGCTCCGGAAAAAGAAACTCGTTTTGAACACCGCACTGCTGATGGTCACCCTCATCATTATCGGCTACGGTTCGTATGCGGCATTGATCATCCGTTCGGCTGCCGAACCGCCCATGGATCAAAACAATCCGCAGAATCTTTTCAACCTTCAATACTACCTCAATCGCGAGCAATACGGCGACCGCCCGTTGTTTGTCGGCCCGTATTACAATACACCGTATAAATACGACAGCAACGGCAGGGCTGTTGCCAAAAGAGGTGAAAAATACATCATCAAGAACGGAAAGTACGAGACTATTCCCAGAAATCTCGGCTACGAATACGAGGACGGGAAAACGACCATTTTCCCGCGTATGTACAGCCCCGATCATGAAGCGGATTATAAGCATTGGGCGGGTATTCCGGCCACGCAAGCGAAAGACAGGCTGCCTACGTTCGGGCAGAATCTGCGCTTCTTCTTTTCGTATCAGTTGGGATTTATGTACGGCCGATATTTCTTATGGAATTTCGTCGGACGACAAAATGATATTCAAGGAAACGGGGATATTCAAAACGGAAACTGGCTTTCGGGGATCACGCCTTTGGATGAGGCGCGCCTCGGACCGCAGGATCTGCCCGAATCGATGCAGAACAATGGTCGGAATACGTACTTTTTCCTGCCGCTGCTTTTGGGGCTTGTCGGTTTGTTTTTTCAATATCACCGCAACCGCCCCGATTTTTGGACTACGATGATGCTCTTTTTCATGACGGGTATCGCCATCGTACTTTACCTGAATCAAACGCCTCAACAACCGCGCGAACGCGATTACGCTTACGCGGGATCGTTCTACGCCTTTGCCATCTGGATAGGGCTGGGCGTAACGGCGATTATCGAAGCGCTTCCGGAAAAGCTGCGAAACAAATACACGGCTATTGTCGTTACGCTTGCCTTGTTGCTGCTCGTTCCCGGAATCATGGCCAAGGAGAATTGGGACGATCACGATCGGTCGGGGCGCTACACGGCGCGCGATTTTGCCTACAATTATCTGGAAACCTGCGAACCGAACGCGATCATTTTCACCAACGGCGACAATGATACTTTCCCGTTGTGGTATGCGCAGGAAGTGGAAGGCATTCGTACGGACGTGCGCGTGGTGAACCTCAGCTATCTGTCGGCCGACTGGTACATTCAGCAGATGAGCCGTGCAGCCTACGAATCCAAGCCGTTGCCGTTCTCGCTGAAACCCGATCAATATGTCGAAGGAACAAGAGATGCGGTCTACATCATGAACGATCCGCGCTTTAAGGACGAACGCTTCGAGTTGAAGGACGTCATGCGGGTGGTTGCCAGCGAAGATCCCAAACACAAGCTGCAGGTCGGCCCGAAAGACTACATCGAGTACATGCCGACGAATAAGTTGAAAATAACGATCGACAAGCAAAAGGTGCTGAGCAACGGCACCGTGTCTTTGAAGGATTCGGCTTCGGTAGTGCCGGCCATCGAGTGGGATTTGAACGACACGCGGGGCAAGCCGCTGGACCATATCATCAAAAGTTCGGTGATGGTACTCGACATGTTGGCCAACAACAATTGGGAACGACCGATTTATTTCGCGGAAACCGTTTCGAACGAGTATTTCCTGAATCTCTCGAATTATTTCCAATTAGACGGATTGGCGTTCCGCCTGGTGCCCATCAAATCGCCCACCGCGATGGGACGGATCGACAGCGATATTCTCTATTATAAGATGATGAACCAATTCCGTTGGGGCAATCTGGCCGATCCGAAAGTATATTTAGACGAAACCAATCTTCGGTTGATTTCGCTCTTCCGTCGCAATTTCCTGCAATTAACCAACGTATTGATGTCGGAAGGCAAGAACGATTCGGTGGTTAAAGCGCTCGACAAGGCATACGAGGTTATCCCCGATTACAAATTGGCGCTGAGTTCGATCGACATATACATGGCGCAACAATATTTTAACGCCGGCGCTCCGGAAAAGGGCGCGGCATTGGCCGAAAAAATATTTACCGCATTCAAAAAAGAATACGAGTATTACGACAGTTTCCCGCCCAAATTCAAAAGAACCGTTAATGACGAGTTGGAGATGAGAATGCAGGATTTATACCACCTGTGCGAAATTGCACGCATGTATAAACAGGACGAATTGCTGAAATCGTTCCGCAAACAATGGAATATAATGTTCCCCAACGAAACGCTGGAAAGTATATGGAAAGGCGGTTTGCCCGATTGGGATGACGAGGATTCGACAAACCGGATTCAGGTTCCTTAAAAGGGAAATCTAAAGAAAAGGATAAAAAGGCCGTCTTGAAAGTTATGTTTTGAGACGGCTTTTTTCTTTGTTGGATTTTTCATCACATTTTACGCTTTCGGAAGTTTCTGAATTTGCGTTTCAAAAGGGTGACGGTATAAAATACAAACAACGTTTTATACAAAACTTATTATGGCCGGAATTGGTTATTTTTGCCTTTCCAAAAAGAGAGAATGAGTTTGAAGAAAATACCGATGATCATCCGTCGTTTCGTCTTGCCGATCGTCATGTTCGCGATCGTGAACCGGTCCTTGCCCGCTTGTGCGCAATGGTTTCCCGAAACGCTCCTCTCCTCTCCCGCTCTGTCGAAGACCGACAGCAATCGTTTTTCGGTTGCAGCGGACGTCACCGGCTTTTTCAAAAACAACGAATATTTCAGCCCCGTAGCCGACGGGCAAACGCTTCCGGGCGTTTCCGCTCTCTTGGCGGCGGGTTATCAGGTTGCCGACAAGTTCCGTGCGGAATTGGGCGTGTATGGCGTTAAATATTCCGGACGCGACCCGTTGGAGAATTTTCAACCTTTCGCACGCTTGCAATATTCCCTCACGCCCGCGTTCAACATGGTGCTCGGAAATATTTACGGCGGCGTCAACCATCGGCTTATCGAACCTTTGTATCAGTGGGAACGGCAATTCACGGCCAACCCGGAAAGCGGCCTGCAATTTGTGCTGCATTCCGACCGGTGGTTTACCGACGTGTGGGTGGATTGGCAAAACTTTATTCAACGCGGCGATCCCGAACAGGAAGCGCTGACGTTCGGCACGTCCGTATCGTATAATTTCAACATCCCGTCCGTCAAACTCAATATCGCCGTGCCGTTGCAACTGCTCATTTACCATCGGGGCGGGCAAATCGACACATCCGACGAACCGATGATCGTGCTCGGCAATGCCGCAACCGGCTTGTGCATTCGCCGAAGCATGGACTTTTGGTGGTTTCGGTCGGTCGGTGTCGATGTGTACGCGGTCGGCTACTACGACCGTTACCCGAACAAAGACCTTCGCCCGTACAAAAGCAGTTTGAGCGTATACCCCGTGTTTCATATCGATGCGTCGTCGCTGCAATTCATGGCGGGATACTGGTTGGCCGAAAAATTCTACGCTTTCGAAGGCGAGCCGCTTTTCTTTTCGTTCAATCCTTATGAGCCGCAACAACGCCTTCCCGAAAGGAAAATGGTAACGGTCAAATTCGCCTACGAACGCGAATTGCTGAAAGGCATTTATTTGGGAACGCAAGTCGAATTGTATTCCGACCTGAAACGCCGCGAAACCGACTACAGTTTCGGCGTGCATTTGCGTTTCAACGAGCGGTTTTTGTTGGGGAAATAAACATTTTACCACTAAGACACAGAGAACACAGAGTTTTTCTTTGTGTTCTCTGTGTCTCAGTGGTAAAAAACTCAATCGTCCGGCATTTTGTAAAGCCGCCCCTTGCCCGTGGAGGTGAACGTCACGGAAGGGTTGCCCTTGTAGTAAATGTCGCCCAAAGCGTATATCAACGCATCGAGCGATTCCGAAACGTTGACGTACACGTTTGCCGTGCCCCACGTATGAACGCCTGCCGTCGGCGTTTTGAGGCGCGAAAGATCGACCGGGCCGTAGCCTCCGCAACTCACTCCCACGCCGGTGCACAACCCGCGCAGCGTCACCGAAGCGGCATTTTTACGTTCGGTGTAAACGGTAACGTTTTGCGTATTCACCGTCAAATCGAGATCGCCCGACGCTTCGGGACAAAAAATGTATAAACTCGATATTTTGAGCGTATCCTCCGAAGTGATCTTCCCGTTTCCGGAAAGGATAATATTCGTCACATCGCCCGAAAAAGTAAGATACACCGTTGTTTTATTGTCGTCGTTGCGGACGAAATTAAAAATGTTGGTATCCTCGATGGTCAGCACGCCGTCGGCATCCACCGACAAGCGAACTTTGGACATCAGGTTTTCCCAACCGTCGAGATCGGCAACGTTGCGGTCGCCGTGCCGCAACACCACATTGACGCCGTTGTCTGCGGTAATCGCCCGAAAATCCGGCAAATCCTTTTGCAACGTCGCCCGATCGCCCCTCGTTTTGACGATATCCCACGCATCTTCTTTGTCGCATCCCGAGGCAAGAAGGACAAAAACAGAAAATAATATGTATATGATTCGTTTCATCGTATTTTGAATCCGAGTCCCAATTCAACATAATCTGCCTGCCCCCAATGCGTTTTCAGCCCGAGATGCACATTCAGCCGATCGCCGACCGCGTAACGCAAAGCCAAACGCTGGTATATCCAACCCGAATCGGTATATTTCGTGTAAAGATACGTACCCATGAACACGTTGGCCGACAACTTTCCGAAAAGAAACGCATAACCCGCAGTAATGCCCGGTTTTACGGTCTGCAACTTATCGGTTTCTTCGACGTATTTGTTGAGAAACGCATGATCGGAACTGTCGTAATACACATCCAAAGTGCCCATGAATCGCGTGAAAGCGAGATGAGGCCTGAATACTTCAAACGACAACCCCAACGTCGTATACTTCGTATCGTCGAAGGCCGAAAAAGCCTTTGTGCCGCCCGAAAAGTAAACCGCGTAATGCCATTTTTTATCGACATCGGTATTTACGCGATCAGCCGGCGGCTCGGGAATCTTTTTCTTTCCGAACGCATAACTTGCGCCGGCAAACGCCGTCACATAATTCAATCCGGAATTGGGTTTCCGGAAAGCGCCGTTGGATGTATGCGAATAAGCCCATCCGGCGGAAAGATACAACGATTCGGCAACCCGAACCCTTCCTTCCATCTGCAAGCCGAGAAATGCGTTTATATGGCTTCCGATGGCCGAATTCTTATAATTATCGACGCGGTCGAAAATCTTTTCGATATAAGCGATTCCCGTACCCAACCGCAAACCCAAACTCGCCCTGCGATCGGCGTCGGTCAGGAAAAAATGCAAAAAGGGATACACGCAATGCACATTGCCGATGTACGACGGGCTGCCCGACCGAAGCAGCATGTACGAAACGCCGTATTGCGGTTTGCCGTAGAACGACTGCCACGGTTTCTCGCCGCCGGTTGCCCGCGCCAGATACAATTCGAAAGCATACGGATCGCGCTCGCTCAATATCCGCATGTTGTTGTGGTGGCAAAGCAAAAAGCCGGTATGTACCCGGCCTCCGACAATCCACGGCGAATAATAGCCGGATAGGTTGTCGACCTTTTGGCCGTTCGCACTCGTCAACACAAGCCCGAACATCCCTAAAATCAATAAAAATCGGTATTTGATTACCACAAAAATGTCGATTTTGAATCGGGCAAAATTAATAAAGTTTCAGGTTTGAGGTTTCAAGTTTGAGGTTTCAAGTTTAAAGTCAGGCTAAGCCGCTTAACTTGAAACTTTAAACTTTAAACCTGAAACTTTTTTTTCGGGCCGACAGTTCGATGGTTCTGATCCGATCTTTATACACGTTGAATTCGTTCATTCGGGAAACGGTCGGCGATGCATCGGAATTTTCCGCCCAACGGCGGCACAAATAAATCGGCTCGAAAATGCGCCCGACGGCGTAACGACGCGACACGGCCAAAGCAACGGCATAATCCTCGCCGTAGCTGACATTCGGAAATCCCGTTTCCCGGACGATCGGCGTGTAAAAAGCTCTCGGAGCGCCGAATCCGTTAACGCGGAGCGCGTTGTTCCGGCCGTTGTTAAAGCTCCACTCGCGGTGATCGATGATTCCCGGCGGAATCGCTTTCAAATCGAAATCGACCATACGGTACGACCCGACAACCATCGCCGCTTGGTCTTCGTAAAAGCAGGCGGCGATTTTTTGCAGCGTGTCGGGCGCAGCGTACAGATCGTCGCTGTCCAACTGCACCGCAAAACGTCCGCAAAGATCGTGTTGCACCGCTTCGTTCCAGCAACCGCCGATGCCTAAATCGCGGCGTTTCGGAATGATGTGTATCAAATCGGGATTCTTGGCGGCTTTTTCGGCGATCAATTCCGTAGTGCCGTCGTCGGAGTGGTTGTCGACCACGATGATGTTGTACGGAAAATCGGTCGCCTGCTTCGATGCGGAATCGATGGCGTCGCCGATGGTTTTCGCTCGGTTGCGCACGGGAATGATCACCGAAGCCTCGTAAGTGAAAATTTCGGCTTTGAGATTGACCTGTTGCACATCGTTCGGCGAAATCCAAGCGTCGATGTCTTTGAGATGCCGCGTGCATGCCTGTTCCATTTCTTCCTGTACCGCCCGATTGGCCGGGTCGACGTATCGAAACATGTTTTGTTCGGATGTTTCGGTCGTTCCCTCTTTGCAAACGTACAGATATTCGTTGATACGGAAGAATTTCCCCTGTTGCGAAATCATCAGGCGCAAAGCGTAAAAAGCCGCGTAACTGTAATCGGGCAATTGCGCTGCCGCTTTGCGAAAGGCTTCGGTGCGAATCAATATCAACGGCCCGAACTCGAATTCGTCGCGCAAGCTGCCTTCCTGATAATCGATTGTCGGATGAGGCTGCAATTGCCCGTCGCGCTCGACGCAATAATCGGAATACACCCAATCGCTGCCCGTTTGCGCCGCCACTTCCAACATTCTTTTCAAAGACCGTTTGTCGAGGTCTATTTCCTTGCCGAGATCGCAAATCAGCATATACTCGGTTTGGCAGCGTTTCGCCATTTCGCGCAGGCATTCGGACGTTCTTTGATCCGACGATTCGAGTGTTTCCGCACCTTCCGTGTGTTTGCCGCTTTTCGGAACGTACACAACCGAGACGTAAGGCTTCGAGAGCCATGCGTCAATCGTTTTCCGGGATAAAACCGCTCCTTTGGAATCGATAAAACAACTAAGCATTGTGATATTCTTGATGAATTTTATAACCGCGAAT
>JAVBRP010000220.1:0-29941 GCA_031547815.1 Bacteroidales bacterium
ACCGTTTTCATTACAACTCCCGTTTTGTCTGACGCCCAGACGAAGGAAGCGGTTCAAAAATTCAAAGGCCTTATCGAGGGCGAAGGAGGCAGCATCGTGTACGAAGAGGATTGGGGCTTGCGCAAGTTGGCTTATCCCATCCAAAAGAAAAGTACAGGCTTTTATTATCTCATTGAATTTAAGTCGGAAGGGACTTTCATTCAGAAATTGGAAACCGAATTTCGTCGTGACGAGCGCGTGATTCGCTTTTTGACTTTTGCCATGGATAAACACGCCATCGCATACAGCGAAAAAAGAAGAAAAAAGAAACAAGAACAATCGACCGAAAAAACAAAGGAGGAATAGATCATGGCACAACAAAATCCGTCTGAAATAAGATATTTAACCCCGGTAACGGTTGACGTACAACGCAAGAAGTACTGTCGTTTCAAAAGAATGGGAATCAAATATATCGATTATAAAGATCCCGAATTTTTGAAAAAATTCCTGAACGAGCAAGGTAAAATTTTCCCGCGCCGGCTTACCGGCACTTCTTTGAAATACCAAAGAAAAGTGGCTACGGCCATCAAACGCGCACGGCACTTGGCATTGCTTCCGTATGTTACCGATTTGATGAAATAAAAAGGAGATCGAAGAAATGGAAATTATATTAAAACAGGATGTAAATAACTTGGGGTCGAAAGACGACGTGGTTACCGTGAAAGACGGTTATGCGCGTAATTTCCTTATTCCTCAAGGCTTAGCGATGATGGCTACCGTGTCGGCAAAAAAAATGTTGGCCGAAAATACCAAGCAACGCGCTCATAAAGAAGCCAAAATAAAAGCAGAAGCCGAAAAAACAGCTTCGAAAATGAACGGTTTGCGGCTTTCCATCGGTGCCAAAACGAGTACCACCGGCAAGATTTTCGGTTCGGTGAATACCATACAAATAGCCGAAGCGTTGCAGGAAAAAGGATTCGAAATCGATCGCAAGAATATCAAGTTGCAGGAAGATCAAATCAAAGAAGTGGGCGCTTACAAAGCAAAAGTAAAACTTCATAGAGAAGTGTCCGTGGAGATTGAATTTGATGTTATTTCCGAGTAAATAAAAATATCGTTGTGAAGGCATCAAAAACATTTTTGATGCCTTTTTTTACACCGTATAATCAAGAAAACATGTTAACTGTCGAAAAAATAGGTGGCACCTCCATGTCGAAATTTCATGATGTGTTGCACAATATCGTGTTGGGAGACAGAACTCCGGATCAACTGTACAACCGTATTTTTGTGGTGTCGGCATACAACAACGTGACCAATTGGTTGTTGGAACACAAAAAATCGGGTCAGCCCGGTATCTACACCATTTTTTATAATAACGAGGATTACGAAACGGCATTGGACGAGCTTTCGGGCAAGTTGATCGAAATCAATCGCCAATTCGAGGACATCAAGCTGTCGCAAGCCGAAGCCGATCTGTTTATCAAGAAACGGATCGCCCAGGCGCGGAACTACCTCAACAGCATGGCCAAAGTGGTGGCTTCGGGGTATGTCAATAAAAAAGACATTTATTTGGCGGCGCGCGAAATATTGGCCTCTATCGGCGAAGCGCATTCGGCGTTCAACTCGGTGAATATACTGAACAACAACGGCATCAAGGCAACGTTTGTCGATCTTTGCGGATTCTACGATTCGGAGCCGCTTACCATCGACGAGCGTATCAAGAAGGCATTTCAAAATATCGATTTCTCGAAAACGCTTTGTGTGGCTACCGGCTACACCAAAGGAACGGAAGGCATTATGCGGGCTTTCGACAGGGGGTATTCGGAAGTTACGTTCAGCAAGGTAGCCGTAGAAGTGAAAGCCGACGAAGCCATTATCCACAAGGAATATCATCTTTCGAGCGCCGATCCCAAAATCGTGGGCGAAGACAAATGCGTTCCCGTGGGGCACACGAGTTTCATCATTGCCGATCAGTTGGCGGACATCGGCATGGAAGCCATCCATCCGAAAGCCGCGAAACCGTTAGAAATGAACGGGATCAATATTCGCATCAAGAATACTTTCGAGCCGAAGCATGAAGGGACGTTGATTTCCCGGAATTATATCAGCCCGGTATCCAAAGTCGAGATTGTTTCGGGAACCGACAAGGTGTCGGCCATCGAAATTTACGATCCTTTGATGGTGGGCGAAGTAGGTTTCGACATGCGGATCATGGAAATATTCAGCAATCACGGCGTCAGCTATATTCTGAAAACAACCAATGCCAACTGTATCACGATGGTGGTGTGGGATTCGCCTGACTTGGAGGCTTTGGTGGAAGAGTTGAACAGTCGTTACGAAGAAGTGGTCACCAAACCGGTGGCGATGGTTTGCTGCATGGGAACGAATATCGCCATTCCGGGCATGTTGGGACGCGCCGCCAACGCATTGCACGAGTGTTGCATCAATATCGAAGCATTCAGCCAGTCGTTGCGGCAGGTAAACATGCAGTTCGTCATCAACCGCGGGCAATACAAAGAAGCGATTGTTGCGCTGAACGAAGCGCTGTGCCTCGGCCCCGAACTCGGAACGTGCAAAGTGAAATAAGACGTGTAAGACCATGGGATTGGGAAAATGTGAATAGCCTTATCGATTGGGCAAATAGCTTTTATTATCCTTTGAAAATGCTTATTCGATGATAGTCAAGATAAGACTCTCTTCCTTCAACAGGCAACATTGGATAGTGTTTATTGGGGGCAATATTTAGTCTTGAACAAGTCATTTTCGATAGCCATGGGGATATTTTAATTTTCTTGTCATTTGTGAATGTAATAAATCCTCTATCAAATAGGAAATCGTATGTTGGGGTAAACATGAATCCATTCTTGGGGTCGATTTTTTCTTTTTCATCTGATTTCACCCATGGTTTTATATGACTTGCTATTAACAAACGGTCGTCTGAAACCAATGTTATTGGACAAATGGGGCATTCTTCTAAAAGTGCATGTCTGTATTTACCTTGTCCTTGACGTGCTTTTATTATTTTTGCTTTTTCCTCATCGCTGATTTGTTGTTCTTCTATCTTTTCAATTTCTTGTTCGACTACAAATGGGTGTTGCACTTCACCAAAATAATCAACAAATAAGCGATAATAATATACAATACCATCGTTGGGGTCTTTGAGCTTAATTGCCGATAAATAGGTAATATTGGGTAATGACAATTCTCTTATTAGATTATATCCGCCATCTTTTGAATTGACATACAACCTTGGACCTGCTATTTGAGTTTGTTCAGAAACAGTAAACCAAATAACATCAGGTAAATTGGATATTAATACAAGGCGTTCTTCATAAAGTTCAGGCATTGCATTTCTGTCTCTATAAAGTTGTTCGGGTTGTTTATACTCTGTTTCACAATCATGTAAATATTGTAATAAATCTTTTTTGAGTAAAAAACACCGATTTGCAAATCCATGTTGTCCAAAAAAATCTCGATTTTCTTCATTGTCGTTCCCAATATAAAATTTGGCTTCGCCATTACCTGAGCCAATTTTATTACTTCTGACAACAAATGAGTCGGCAATTGTAATTTTTTCCTTAGTATCAAGAATTGTGTAATTTACACTTTCAACTTTGATTTTTCCCATAATTATCTGCCAAATTTTGTTATGTCTATTTGTTTTAATATAGCAATCAGGACATCAACAACAATACTGTTGCCTGCTTGCCGATACATTTGCGTGTCGCTGACTACTTGTCTAAAGTTGTCTCTAAAGCCCATTAAGCGTAAACATTCTTTTGGGGTCAGTTTTCGAATTCTACCCTTGTTATGAGTTACATAATTATCTATACCTGCACGATGCATTTTGTGCATAGTTTGCAAAAGTGGGCGAGCAATTTTTAAATCAGTTTTTGTACTTGTTTTAAAGTTCTTTGTTCCACCTGCTAATACATAATCGCGGATATTATCCGATAAATAATATTTTTCTTCTACTGTATTTACATCAAAAATAAATTCATCGAATTCGCTGTCGTTTACAATTTCAAAAACAAAATCGCCATGCCAATTGAATTGTTGATTTGCTTTTTGGCATAGCGCAACATCTCCGTTTATTTGAGTATATCTCTTATTTTTATTCTTTGAGCTGGTAACGAATTTTATACCTTTTTCTTTGAGGTAATACTTTGAATCAGTATAATCTTCAAGAAAATCTTGCATAGTAGACTCTAATTTGATTTTACAAGGAAAGTTATATCGAATATTATGGTCTTTAAATCCAATGACAATTATTCGTTCTCTGTTTTGCGGAATTCCATAATCCTTACTATTTAAGACTTGATGATACGTTTTATAACCTAATTCATCAAATACATCTTTTACCACTTGCCAAGTTTTTCCATTGTCATGGTTTATTAACCCTTTTACATTTTCGTATATAAAAACTTGGGGCTGTGTTTCATTAACAACTCTTGCAAAATCATAAAACAGAGTGCCTCTAATATCTTCTAATCCCTTTCTTTTTCCAACCATTGAAAATGCTTGGCAAGGACTTCCTCCTACTAATAAGTCTATCTCTCCTTTATATTTTTTTGCTGAAAATTTAGTAACATCATTATGCCAATCTTTTGGGTTGATATTGTAATTTGCAAAATAACTTTGCTTTACATGAGGGTCTATATCTCCTGCGAAAACAATAGGGTGATTAAGTTTTAATCGTTGAAAAGCATGTTCTATGGCTCCAATACCACTAAACAATGTGCCAATTTTGATTTCGGCGTTCGGATTTGAGAATATTTTTGTTCGCCAATCGTCAATAGGAAATAAATCTAAAATGGGGTACTCTATAGTATCCTCTTTCCCTTGACTTTTTGTAAAGTATTCTACTTTTTGTTCAGCCAATTTTAGGACTGAAGTGTCATAGTTATTTTCGCAGAGTTGTTTTGCAATTTTTTCACTGAGTAATTCTTTTTGCATTACGCTATAATTCAATTGGAAAATATCGCAAACCTTTGAAAGCCTTTTATTGTCTAATTCCCGTTTCCCACTTTCAATTTTACTTAGATTAGCAGTATCTATATCAAGAGAATTTGCTAATTGCGACAGGGAAAAGCCTCTATTTATCCGCAAACTTTTCAGGTATTGTCCGAATGTAAAGTCCATATCTTTGTCATTTATTCGACAAAGATATGGAATATTTTTAAACTCAGTCGTATTTTTCATAGGACTTATTCCTAAATTACACTGTTCCTGCTCGCTGCCTCATGTCCAACGTGTTTGCCGCTGCTTTTGAGGTGGGTTGCGAGACACACTGTTGTCTGCCAAAACGGACGGTAGGTGATGTGGGTATAAATCGATTTCAACTCGCCTAATAAAGACAGGCGTTATTGGATCGGGGGAACTTCGGATCAAGTGCAAAAGTATATTGTGATATGAAATTTTATATCTGTTTATGCACTGACGAGCAATTTAATTCTTCTTGCATGCCCAATTTTACTGACGTTTTTCCCCTAACGGGGAATTTTAGTCGCCGAAATTATCCGTTAGGATAACCTCATCAATAGATAGAAATCGCCTCAAACCAATGATTGCCCGTAGGGCATCAACTCTTGAAAAAATTAGAGAAATTTTTTACCAACATATTTTTTGTCTTGATCCAAAACTTCCCTTTGTCTTCTTATGAATTCCTCGATGGCTTCGATTGCTTCTTTTTGAGCGTTCTCCAAACGGTCGTTGATGATGATGCGGTCGAATTCGGGAGCGAATGTCAGTTCGTATTCCGCTTTGGCGATCCGTTGGCGGATTTTTTCTTCGCTGTCGGTGGAACGGGCTATCAATCGGCGTTCCAACTCTTCTACCGACGGCGGCTCCACAAAGACGGCCAATGCTCGATCGCCGAATCGTTTTTTCAAGGCAATGCCGCCTTTCACGTCCACGTCGAACAGCACGTGCTTGCCTTCGGCCCAAATGCGATCGACTTCGCTGCGCAACGTTCCGTAATAACTGCCTTCGTACACTTCTTCCCATTCCACGAAGTCGCCCTTGTCGATATGTTCGCGAAATTCGGGAACCGTCAAGAAATAATAGTCGCGGCCGTTTGTTTCGCCTTGCCGCATCGGCCGCGTACAGGCCGATACGGAAAAAGCCAGCGGCAAGTCGCTTTGCAGAACGTGTTTTACCAAAGTCGTTTTACCCGCGCCCGACGGAGCGGAAAAAATAATCAGTTTCCCGGACATCTTACAACACGTTCAATATTTGTTCTTTCACCTTTTCCAGTTCGTCTTTCATTTGAATGACAACCTGTTGCATTTCGGCATTGTTGGCTTTGGAACCGATGGTGTTGATTTCGCGTCCCATTTCCTGAGCGATGAATCCGAGTTTTTTGCCCACGCCGCCGTTTTCCTTCATCGTCGATACGAAATAAGTGCAATGGTTGCGCAAACGAACTTTTTCCTCGTTGATGTCGATTTTTTCGAGATAATAAATCAATTCCTGCTCGAAACGGTTTTGGTCGATGGTGTTTTCGCCGACGTATTCGATCAGATTCTGGCGCAAGCGGGTTTTGATAATTTCCATGCGTTGCCCTTCAAATTTCTCGATTTCGGTGATGCTCGATTCGATGAGCTTGATCCGGCTCGAAATGTCATCCGATAAGGCAATACCTTCCTGATTCCTGAATTTATTGACTTGCGCCAATGCTTGTTGTATCCCGTTGAGCAGCATCGACCATTCCTCTTCGTCGGGTTCCTGCCTGTCGGTTTTCAAAACGTCGGGCATGCGCACGATGGCGCTCAGAATATCGTCGGGAAACGGGATGTTGTTTTGCGCGGCGATGTTGACCAATTGCGCGTAATAGTTTTTGATGGCCGTTTCGTTGAACTGCGTTGTCGTATCTTCCACCGTTTCTTCCACAGACACGTACAGTTCTATTTTTCCGCGTTGCAGGGCGGCGGCCAACTCGTTTCTTATCTCCAATTCCCGTTCCTTGTACACATTGGGAAGTTTAACGATAATGTCGGCCTGTTTGCTGTTGAGCGTTTTGATCTCGACAATCACTTTTCTCTTGTTGTTCGTACATTCGGCCTTGCCGAATCCTGTCATTGATTTTATCATTGTCAATTTATTTAAGTCATTCACATGATCGTTTCCGCAAGCAGTCTCGCGTGTACGATGGTATCTCAAAATTTGAGACCGCTCCGAAAACACCAATTGCGCCGGTTCACCCCCGACCCCTAAAGAGCTACGGTATACCGCGCTTTGCGAAAGTCCCCTTTAGGGAATTTAGGGGTAAAATCGAGTTTTCGGAGCGAACACAATCATTACATTTCGATTGAGTAAAAAATGTAAAAATATATAAAATATTCCGATAGTTGTTGCGGGTTAATATTTTTTATACCTTTACATCGTAACTTTATCATTCGGATTATTGAAAAAGTACATTATATATATCATCCTTGCTTTTGCAGGATTGCAATTGTCATCTGCGCAGGAAATACTGGTGCAGTGGACGGGGGTTGTGCGTAACGACCTGCTGGAGCCGATTCCTTTTGCTCACATCATCGTGCAAAAGGATTTTCGCGGGACGGTGAGCGATCCGCAAGGGATGTTTACGATCATCACTTATCCGAGCGATACATTATATGTATCGTGCGTCGGATACAAAGCGCGCAAGATTCCCGTTCCGAAGCTGACCGTCGACGATTCGAAGCACTACATCAAGGATATTGTTTTGGATCCCGATACGATCATGCTCAGCGAGGTGGTGATATTTCCGTGGAAAACCTATAAGGAATTCAAGGATGCTTTTATGGCGCTCGATTTGCCCGAAGACGACATGCAGCGGGCTTATCGGAACATCGCCATTATTCAGGATCAGATTTACAATGCCATTGCGAATCGAACGGCAAGTCCCACCGCCAATTTCAGGGATGTCATGACAAGCCGCACCGACCGCATGATGACATACGGGCACATGTATCCGACCTATTCGATAACCAATCCGCTTGCTTGGGCAAAATTTTTCAGTGCGTTGCGAAACGGGGAGTTCAAGAAAAAAGAAAATACATCCGAAAAGAAGCAATCGATGGTTGATGAAATAAAGAAGGAGAATTCCGATCAATGAAAAAAATTGTGGTTTTTGGGCCCGGGCCGGGTTTTAAAGGCGGCATTGCCAATTTCAATATTTCTTTGGCAAAAGCGTTTGCCATGCAGAATGACACCGAAACGCATATCGTTTCGTGGACGAACCAATATCCGTTTTTCATTCCGCGCGATTTCATTGATGACAAAAGTCGATCCGATTTACTCGAGAAAAGCGGCGTAACGGTGTATTACACCATGAATTACAATCGTTTTCTTTCGTGGCAGAAAACCTGTAAAACCATTGTGGATTTGAATCCGGATTTTGTCGTTTTTCAATGGTCAAATCCCATACAGGCATTTCCCATAGGATATTTGATTCGCCAACTGAAAGCCGATACGAACATACGTGTAATCGCCGACCTGCATTTCGGCAACCGTAAGGAATATGCCAAAACGGTGAAACGGTTGACGAGTTTTGCCATCAAATATGCGGATGCCTACGTGGTGCATTCGTACAAAACGGCTTGCGAAGTGAAGGAGCTTTTTCCCGAAACCGTCTTCGACCTCATTGAAGGTTCCGACAGTCCGAGCGACAATTCCGACAAGCCGATTCTGAAATTGTATCATCCTATTTATGATATGTATACGCCCGATCCGAATTTCGATGTCGCGGCGCAAAAAGAACGGCTGCATTTGCGTCGTTACGTATTTCTGTTTTTCGGATTTATCACCAAATATAAGGGCTTGCATAATGCTATTGCCGCTTTTGCCGAATTGGCGGCAGCTCGCGACGACGTGTCGCTGCTGATCGTGGGCGAATCGTCGTGGCAAGCGGAAAAACCGAGACGGCGCAATCGCCTCAAAAAGTTTTTCAGCCGGCATCTGCGGGCGCAATTTGTCAGCAAGCGTGAAGACGAGATTCATTATCATCCGTTGGACATGATCGATCAATTGGGAATTCGCGACAAAGTTACGGTAGTCAACGAGTTCGTTCCCAACGAAGACGTCCACAAATACTTTCAGGTGAGCGACGCGGGCGTTCTGTTCTATGAAACGGGCACCGCATCGGGTGTCGAATCTATTGCATATAATTTTAAAATACCGATAGTGGCCACTCGTGTCGGGCATTTCCCCGAAACGGTGAAAGACGGCGTGACGGGCTACCTGGCCAATCTCGACGATATACCTTCGATGACGGAGGCTATGTTGAACATCATCGAGCAACCGATTTCTCCGGAGGATATCGAAACGGCTTCCAAAAGCATGAGTTGGGAAAACTACGCCAAGTACGTACGGAAGATGGCCGATTCTATCATGCAATGAACCAAGATTTGATATGGCCGACCGATTCAAAATTCGGCACGAACAATTTTTCGAGCAACTTTACAAAAGCCGCTACCCCAAGTTAGCCGCTTACGCTTCGCTGTTCCTGAAAAGTGAAGAAGCGCACGATGCGGTGCAGGAGGTTTTTCTCGACCTGTTGGAAAAAAAGAAAATACGGTTGGATGCCTCCACGCAGGATGCATATCTGTATCGGGCGGTTCAGAATAAATGCGTGGATATGATACGGCACCGAACCGTCAAAGATCAATATTCGTCGGCTGCGGGTCAGAAATTGCTGCAAACCGAATCGGAATATTTTTATGCTTCGCGCAACGAAATTGAAGACGCATTATTGTCGAAAGAGCTTCGCGAACATATAGATGCCGCCGTCGAAATGCTTCCGCCGAAAGGCCGTGAGGTGTTCAAACTGTATTTCGAACACCAAAAATCGGCCAAAGAGATCGGCGCCATTCTGGAAATTTCGCGCAGCACGGTCGAAAATCATATTTACACCTGCGTGAAAGCATTGAGATTGAGGCTTGCCAAGTATCTTTTTATTGGTTGGATACTGTTGCATTGTATGTAAAACCTCTCTCCCCGGCCCTCTCTCCAAAAGAGAGAGGGAGGCGCACTTTCCGTCAGGCTTGTGTACTGCGCAAGGACTCCCTCTCCTTGTGGAGAGGGTGGGGGGAGAGGTAACTCGCAAAAAAAGTAAAAAAAGTTGCCCGGCGACCGGGTATTTTTCTCTTTTCATCCGAATTAATATATAGAAAGCATTTTCATGGACAATTTAGACGATAAATTAATCGGAAAATATTTTAGCGGCGCTTGCACCGAAGCGGAAACGGAGCAAATTCTCCGATTTCTGAATGCTTCGGAGGAAAACCGAAGAGAATGGCTGAAACTGCGCATGGTTTCGGCCGAAAGCAACTTTGCCCGCATTTCCGATCCGGAACACGTCGATCGATCGTACCGTGAACTGCGAAAAGAAAAGGCGACACGCGAAAGACTCGAAAAAGAAATCGTCCGAAAAATAACATTACGAGTTGTACGATTTGCCGCAAGTATTTTGTTGTTGGTCGGCGTCTCGTATGCTTCCTATAAAGTCGTATCCGATCGGGTATATCCCGAAATGCTGACCGTGGCAACCGGAACAAACGAACCCGTGCGGGAAATATTGCTGGGCGACAGCACCCGCGTTTGGCTTTCGGCGGAAAGCAAAATTGAATACCCGAAACGATTTTCGGAAAAGGACCGAAACGTTTCCGTTGAAGGGAAGCTCTATTTTGAAGTGGCCAAAGACAGCCGACGTCCGTTTTTTGTCAAAACAGCCGACTACACGGTGAAAGTGTTGGGGACAGCCTTCGAGATCACTTCATTTAAAGACGCCCGGTTGTCGGATGTTATTTTGGCGGAAGGGTCGGTAGAAGTACTGAAAAACGATCTGTCGACGTTGTGCCTGTTGCAACCGGGGCAACAATTCGAACTGAACAGACAAACCGGACGATTCCGCCTGAACGAAGTAGATGCGGAAGTTTATACGGGATGGCGCGGCGGAAAACTTGAATTCGACGGAATGACCTTTGCCGAAATCGCCAAAGTGCTCGAACGACATTATAATGTTCGCATCGTGTTGGCCGACGGCATTGCTAAAGAGCAACGCTTGGTGGGGTCGTTGAGTTTCGAGAAGGATATACATGAAATGATGAAAACCATCGAACAGGTTGTTCCTATTAAATATAATGTAGCAGTGGATACGGTTGTATTTATTCAATCGAAATAAACATATTCGGGTATTGAAATTCCGAAGAATTATCGAAAAAAATCAAAAATCAAAAATCAAAAATCAAAAGCCTATGTAATAATCCGGTACCCCAAAATAAAAAAGCATGAGAAAGCGCCAACTTCCCCATGCTCGAAAGTGATTTATCCTTAACGTCGAATTAAGAAATAAAACAAACAAATCTATGAAAATTTTTAAAATCAATGCATTCATTGATCAAAATTTTATTGTGCAAATGACAAGAACAAGTTTTATCTGCATGGTTCTCTTCATACTTGCATTCAACTGTCTCGCTGTGAATACTTACTCGCAAACAGCCCGGTTGAGTATGAATGTAAACAATCCGAATTTGAAAGATGCTATTGTGGAGATCAAAAAGCAAACCGAATTTGATTTCCTGTACAGCAAGGACATCGAACCGCTTTACCGCGAAAATGCGTCCATTACGGTAGATAATGGTACGATTGAGGATGTTTTGAGCCAATTGTTCAAAAACAGCCGAATCGATTACCGGATCATCAACAAGACCATCGTGTTGGTGCCGGGAAGTTTGGAAAACAATGCCCTGCAAGGATTCACCATTACCGGTATCGTAACCGACTCCGAGGGCAATCCGCTGCCGGGAGCATCCGTGGTGATCAAAGATGCTGCGCGGGGAACCGTAACCGACCTCAACGGCGCTTATTCCTTGCAGGTGCCCGCCGGGAATACCGTTCTGGTATTTTCGTTTGTGGGGTATACGACGCAAGAATTTATTGCGGGAGACCAACGCGTTATCAATGTTACGCTCAGCGAAGACGCGCGCGAGCTTGAAGAAGTGATCGTTATTGGTTACGGAACAGCCAAAAGGCAAGAATATACCGGCTCGGTCGGCTCCGTGAAAGTGGAAAACACATCCCTTGCGCTGATGCCCAATTTAAACGCTTTGGAATCGCTGAAAGGCACCGTTGCGGGTATGAATATCGGCGCGGTCAATTCGGCCGGCGGCGAGCCGAATATGTTGATCCGCGGTCAAAACTCCATAAACGGGGATAATAAACCGTTGATCTTATTGGACGGGGTGATTTTCATGGGCAGTTTAGCCGACATCAACCCAAATGACATTGCAAGTTATGATGTTTTGAAAGACGCCGTGTCATCTGCCGCTTATGGCTCAAGATCGGCCAACGGCGTCATTTCCATCACCACCAAAAAAGGACGATCGCCCAAACCCGTCATCACCCTGAACGCATCCGCCGGCGTGCAAACATGGCCCAATCGCCCGGAGGTACTGAAAGGTGAAGAATGGTTGGAAATTGTCAATCTGCGCAACGGCAATTCCGAAGGCACTACCTCGTGGTTGAGCGCCGGCGAGTTGGCCAACAGGGAGAATAATAAGGAAACGGTATGGTTAGACGAAGCAACCCGTGTCGGCACCATGCAGGACTATCAATTGTCGGTTTCCGGAGGAAGGGAAGGTATTAACTATTACCTGTCGACATCGTACAATAATAACCACGGCGTGGTGATCGGCGATGAGTTCGAGCGTATTTCCGTTTTCGGGAAAATAAATACCGATATTACCGGCTGGCTGAATATCGGGGCAGATGCGAATTTTTCGCGCCTGAACTATCAAAACGTTCACGCAGCCATCAACGTCGCGCAATTGATGTCTCCTTATGGCGTTATGTACCGTGACGACAAGGGAAATCTCGAACGGTATCCGTACGGGCAGTCGCTTGCCAACCCGTTGTGGGGTGTGGAAGATAATACGCGCGACAGATTGGATATGCGAAATTCTTTCCGGCTGAACACGTATGCGGTAGTTCGTCTTCCGTGGGTAAAGGGATTGAGTTATCGTATTCACTTCCTGCCCAATCTCCGCCAAAGCAGAATCGGTAATTTTTTCCACGAAAATTATTATATCGGCGAAGGAGAGGGAATAGAACGTTATGCCCCTGCGGAAACACAAAAACAATTGACAAACGCCAATGGCAACATGCTCCAAAACAGGACGTACAGTTATGTGTTCGACAACATTCTTACCTATAAAAATACATTCGGCAAGCACGGCGTAGAAGCTACTCTGGTGGCAACGCGCGACCGTACGGAATTTGACAGAACCTACATCACCGGGAAAGATTTTGTCGCTAACGGAAATACTTCGTTGGGCATGTGGGCGCTTCATAAAGCCGGCGTCCAAACAATCACTCAGGGACCTGATTGGGAAAGAGCCAACATCGGTTATCTGGCGCGCGCCAATTATTCTTATGAAAGCAAATATTTTTTCACCGGATCGGTACGCAGGGACGGCGCCTCGGTGTTCGGAGAAAATCGCAAATGGGGAACATTCGCTGCCGCAGGTGTGGCGTGGCGGATTACGGAAGAAAATTTCATGAAACGAATAGACTTCCTGAACAACTTGAAATTGAAATTCGCATGGGGACAAAACGGTAACCAGGGAGTAGACCCCTACACAACGCTGTCGAAAGTAGTGAACGGGGCAACCAGCGGTTTACCCTACGAATTTTCAAATACGGGATCGACCATTTATTACGGATTGAACCAAACCGAAATGGGTAATGCCGATCTGGGATGGGAAAAAACCAATGCTTGGAATATCGGTTTTGAGTCGGCTTGGCTGAGGAACCGGCTGTTCGTCGATCTGGATATGTATTATTCGCAAACCACCGACCAAATTTTTGAACGGAATATCCCGGTCATGACCGGTTTCAAAACGGTTTACTCATCCATGGGGCGAGTAGACAACAAGGGCGTGGAACTTAATATCCGCTCGGTGAATATCGAAGCCGGGGATTTGACATGGATGAGCAACCTCACCTTTTGGCTCAACCGGAATAAATTGGTGAAACTTTACGGGGAGTTGGATGCAAACGGCAAGGAAAAGGACGATATCGATAACTCATTGTTTATCGGCAAATCGTTAAGTGCGATATACGGATTCAGACAAATCGGAATCGTACAGGAAGACGATACGGAGTATATCGCACAAACGGGTATTCAACCCGGTATGCCCAAGTATGCCGATTTGGACGGTAAAGCCGGTATTTCGGCGGACGGGGATCGTGAGATATTGGGATACGGTAAGGAAAATTTCCGGCTGAATCTTGGCAATACGGTAAGTTATAAAGGTTTTGAACTCTATGTATTGGTTACGGGTATTTTCGGCGGTAACAATTGGTATATGAAAGAAAATACGCGGGCTTATTTGATGGGTACCGGCGGAAGGTTCAACGAAAATACGGTAGCCAAGCCTTACTGGACGCCCGAGAACAAGAGTAACGAGTATCCGGCGTTAGGGTTCGTCGGCGACGGCGGCAAGTTCTTAGGACTTCAGTCGCACGGGTTTGTCAGGATACAGGATATTGCCTTTTCCTACACCTTCAATCAACCGTGGGTTAAAGCCGCAAAAATCAACGCGCTCAAAGTGTTCTTCACAGCCAAGAATGTAGCATGGTTCACCAAATGGGACGGAGGCGATCCCGAAACCGCCGCGCGTTACTTTGACGATACCTTACCGGTGGTGGCAACCTATTCTTTGGGACTTAACGTTAGTTTCTAATCATATCTAAATATTGAAAAATGAAAATGACAACATATTTTTGGAGATTGCTCCTTGCGGTGGTAATGTTCGCACAGGCAGGGTGTAATGATAATGCTTTCCTTGAGGAAAAACCCACCACATTTTATACCATCGACAATGTTTTTTCCACATCCGAACAGGTAGATCAGGTGTTGATTGCGCTTTATACCCTCGCAAGAGATTTAAAGACCGGTGTCGGTAATGCTTGGGTTCACGACATGAAAATGAAAGGCACCGACATGTTCGACGTGTCGAGCATCAGATTGGCAGGAACTTTCAGCGATTACAGCATCGTCAATCCGCTTCACGATACGTTTTATAACGCATACAGCGCATGGTATTATATGGTTGCCCGCGCCAATTTGGCTTTATATGCTATCGATTTACCTCAAATCACTTGGGCGTCGGACGACGATAAGGCTTATGCAGAGGCTCAAGCCCGTTTTTTCCGCGCTTATGCCTACAAAAATCTCGCGCAATTATTCGGCGGCGTAGCCCTTGTAAAAGAACTCCAAGAAGCGCCCCGGTTCGATTATGTACGCTCCTCGCGGGTAGAAACCTATCAATATGCCATTGATGAACTGTTGGCCGTCCTCGAAGATTTGCCGGAAACAACCGTTTCCGGAGGACGTATTGTACGGGGCGCCGCGCAGCACAACCTCGCGGAACTCTATCTGTCGATGGGCACGCAGTTGGCTGCCGACGGTAAAGCCGCCGAAGCACAAGCCGCTTTCGCTTCTTCCGTTAATTATGCCAACCTGTTGATTGACGGCGGAACATACAGATTGATCGGAAGTCGCTTCGGATCGCGAAAAGCCGAAAACAAATTCACGTTCAATGTTTACAGAAACGGTACAGCTTCCACACCCACGAAAAACAATGTGGTAGACACCATTCAGGTCACCGCAAACTATTATTGGGACTTGTTTCAGGAAGGCAATATAAACTATCAGGACGGCAATACGGAATGCATCTGGGCGGTTCAGGTCGATTTGGACGCTTATAAAACAGGAAAGAGTTCGGGATCGAGACTTGAGTATCCCCGCGTTTACGGGCCGGTAATGCGCGATGTACATTCCACGGTGATCCGCGGCACATTGGAAGATGTCGGCGGACGCGGAATCGGATCGATCATCCCTACCATGTACACGCGGGATGTGATATATGAAGGCAAATTTGCCAAGGATATGCGAAATTCCGAAGCGGTCTTCCGCAGACGATTCAAAGGGAATTATGATAATGCCGCTAATCTGTATTACCGTAAGGATATTCCGTGGGATTATTTGTACTACGGTAAGCCAAGCGCGAGCGACAATGACAATGCCCGCAGTTTGTGTTTCCCCCTTTCCTGTAAAATTTCTACCGATAAATTTTCCGGTCTCGACAAAGGCGAAAACATGAGCCATCTGTTTCGCGACGAATACATCATCCGACTTTCGGAGACCGTCCTTGTGCGTGCCGAAGCCAAACAAAGGAGCGGCGACAAGACAGGTGCGGCGGCAGACATCAATATATTGCGCAAGCGTGCAAAATGCGACTACGAGGTTACGGCAGCCGATATGGATGACAAATTCGATATGATCCTCGACGAACGCGCTCGCGAATTAGTGTACGAAGAATACCGCTGGCAGACCTTATTACGCATGGGCGGTACCATCGCCTCGGATCGTATTCGCAAGTATGCGTATTGGCCGGCCACAGCAGCCACCCTTACCTTTAATTATAACCTGTGGCCCATACCGCAAACGGTTCTCGACTCCAATAAGGATTCGGAATGGAAGCAAAACCCGGGTTGGGAAAACAGGTAGGAGAATTTGTGTACCCCGAAGAAAAGATTTTGCTTCCGCCAAGGGAAATTGCCTCAAAAACCGGCACCGGTTCCTCGTCGGGAGCAAATCGTTCCTCGAAAAAGGACAATCCTGCATACATTTTTGCGGAAGTTTCCACGAATAACTTCGTTATCGCCCGGAAATCAACCGATGTTGCCTTAAATAATAGAATAGCAGCCGCAAAAGAAAACAAAAAAATGCCTCTCCGGAGGCAAATTGCCTCACCCGGAGGAATGTTGTCGGTTTTTGAGGCAATGTTGTCGGTTTTTATAGCAATTTCGGACGGAAAAATAAGGATGCCGGGATAATTCGGGAAGACATCGGGACAATTAATAATGCGAATCAAGGGTTGGATTTGGGCTAAAGCCCTTGATTATTTGTGCATTCGTAATCCATTGGCTAAAGCCAACGGCAATAATTTGAGATAGTGTTGCTCATCGTTGCCGTCTGCTTTAGCTGACGGATAAATTTGAGTAGTGTCGTGTCAACAACAAAATGACGGTTTCGTCGGCGATAGAGTCACGTAGCGACGACATCTTTGTAGCCCCCCGGGATGATAATCCCGGGTATTGAATGCGCCAATCAAATCTTGAGCCGCGTAGCGGCGACACCTTATTGGCAATATCGTCATTTCGCTGTTGACACGACAGTGGCCTATCTATGGGGCTTTAGCCAAAACAGTAAAGCATTTTTCAACCCTTGATTCGCATTAATAACAAAAACCTCCGGAATTTTGGAAATTCCGGAGGTTTATCGAAACCGGTTCTTAAAAATGGTAAATACTTTTCAAAGTTATGGGCCGGGGGTAGGTTTCCCCATCAGCTCTTTGGTTTGCCGGCGCCCCTTCCGGGAAATCGCGGCGACAATTCCTGTACGGCCTCCCTTGCTCCGGGGATACTCCGATGCTGGCCATCCTTGGCGCCGTTGTATATGGAAAGACCGACGACCAACGCTTCGTTGCCGCACAACTGAGCGGAATCCTTCAACTTACTCGTTACAGGATTCAGCGCCCGAAGAATGCGATTCAACGCCTTATAGGCTTCAAAATCCTTGCGGGCTTCGTCCAAATCGACGTACGAAGGCAAAAGTACCGGATTCTGCCCGGCAATGTCAATCGCCTTTTCAACAAAAGGGCTTGACTTGTCGCCCATCAGGGCCATACCTTTTCGTTCGTCTTCCGTAAGAACAATCAAGCCTTGAGGCAGAAGCGAGTTAAGTTCCGCAATTTTATTCAATATTTCCTGTTCGATTTGCGGATCAATAGTGATCGAAATTTTATTATTCATAAAGAAAACATTTTAAAGATTAAAAACAAGGTGTTATTCAAGAACCGGTTATAAGCCGTATTTCATGTTATACGTAAGCCTTTTGTTGATGTTTCAGTATTAAATTTATAATTTTAACATTTTTAGCCTTAAAAATAATGAAAAATATTCTTTTCGGCCTCATCGTTCTCTTATTCTTATCGGGGTGCCGGTCCGGCAACAAAAAAAGCCCTGACGCCGGTTTTACCGTTCCCTTCACACCCTCAGGTAACCTCGAAGCCGAGTTCCAAAACCCGCCCGATTATGCTCGTACCCGTGCTTACTGGTGGTGGCTCGAAGGTTACATCAGCAAGCAAGGCATCACGGATGACCTCACGGCCATGAAAGAAGCCGGCATCATGGGAGCGATTGTTTTCGACGCGGGAGGTTCGACCTCCGGACGTAAAGCATCGGTTCGCACGCCCTTAGGCCCCGGTTTCGCAACACCCGAATGGCGCGACCTGTTCGTGTATGCTTGTCGGGTAGCCGACAGCCTCGGCATAGAGATCAGCATGAACATCACCAGCGGGTGGAACGATGGCGGCCCGTGGGTAACGCCCGAATACGCTTCACAGAAATTGGTATGGAGTGAAACCTTTGTCGACGGCGGCAAAAAAATAGATATACAACTGCCGTTGCCCGAAAAATTACTTACTTACGAAGGTTCGGATCAGCCGTACTCTAAGCCGGTAGCGGTATTGGCCATGAAACTTACGGAAGATGCCGACTCGGTGAAGCCTTTACCGCATTTCGACATCAAGGCCGTCCACACCATACGTACCATCCCGCAAACGCCCGACGGTTTGGGTTACGATTGGGAAACTTTCGTCCGCCCGTTGCCCGACGATTTGAAAGGCTGCCATGCCCGTTCGGAAGACGTTACGGACATCAGCAAATATGCGGATGCCGAAGGCCGTATCCGATGGGATGCTCCCGAAGGGCGTTATGCCATTCTGCGTTTCGGACACACCGGAACGGGCGTGAAAGTGTCCACCCACAGCCCCGGCGCCGGAGGTTTGGCAATCGACTATATGAGCGTCGAAGCGATGGATTTACAGTTCAACAATGCGGTGATGCCGCTGCTCGAAGATTTGCAAAAGACGGGCGGCAAAAGTTTGCGCTATTTGCATGACGACAGTTGGGAATTAGGCGCCGCCAACTGGACGCCCCGGATGGAAAAGGCTTTCTCCGAAGCCAACGGTTACGACATCCGCAAGTACCTGCCCGTGATAGCCGGCAAGATTGTCGAAAACCACGACGTGAGCGAACGCTTCCTGTACGATTTTCGCCACACCATTGCCGAGCTGATCGAAAAAAATCATTACCAAAGGTTCAAGGAGTTGTCGCACAAATACGGCATCGGGATACATCCCGAATCGGGAGGGCCGCATCCGGCGCCGATTGACGCACTGAAAAACCTCGGCCAAAGCGATATTCCGATGGGCGAGTTTTGGGCAATCGCCAACACGCATCGCGTACTGCCGCAGCACCGCATATTCATCAAACAGGGAGCATCGGCGGCGCATATTTACGGTAAACGCTTCATGCAGGCGGAAGGGCCTACCACCATCGGCCCGCATTGGGAGCGCGACCCTTGGATGCTGAAACCTACCATGGACAGGGTGTTTTGCGAAGGTCTCAATCGTTTTGTCATCCACACCTTTACCCATTCGCCGAGAGAAGCCGGCATTCCGGGGAACGAATATTTCGCGGGTACACATATCAACCCGAATACCACTTGGTGGAACCAAGGAAAGGCTTTCTTGGAATGGTCGGCGCGTAACTCGTTCATGCTTTCGCAAGGATTTTTTGCAGCCGATGTCGCTTTTTATTACGGCGACAACGTTCCCAATCAGGTTCCGCTCAAGCATATTGACGCGCGCCTCGGCGAAGGTTATGATTACGACGTGGTTAATTCGGATGTGATCCTGAACCGGATGACCGCTCGCGACGGAAAGATATTTCTGCCCGACGGTATGAATTATCGGGTATTGGTACTGCCCAACCGCAAAGCGATGA
The DNA here is from genome assembly GCA_031547815.1 of Bacteroidales bacterium. GTDB lineage: Bacteria > Bacteroidota > Bacteroidia > Bacteroidales > UBA4181 > JAIRLS01. Next base: position 19,882 of record JAVBRP010000220.1, read on the forward strand.
ATATTGATGTGCTCGAAAAAATCGAACAATTGGTGAAAGCCGGCGCCACGATTATCGGCCCCAAGCCCGAAACAACCGTCGGGCTGCGCAATTCGGCCGGTACCGAAAAACGGTTGAATAAAATCGCCGACGCTCTTTGGGGAAAAATCGACGGAACAACCGTCATGGAAAACATATCCGGCAAAGGCAAGGTCGTTTGGGGAAAAACGATACGCGAAACGTTGGAAAATACGGGTATTGTCGCCGATTTTGCATATTCGGGCGCCGCCACCGATGCGCATATCGATTATATTCACCGCACTATTCACGGTATTGCCGGAAAAGACAACATTCAAATATATTATGTGGCCAACCGATTGGAACGCGCGGAATTTGTACGATGCGATTTCCGTGTCGCCGGATTGCAACCCGAAATATGGTATCCCGAAAACGGGAAAATCGTTCCCGCGAATGTATACATCCAAAAAGACGGGCGCACCGGCCTTCCGTTGCATCTTGACCCGTTCGGTTCCGTGTTTGTAGTGTTCCGCCGTGCAGCGCAACAAGAACCCGTCACGGCAATCGATCGGGACGGTACGGCAATTTTTCCTCCGGCGCAACTTGTCGACACCTCCGGGGAACCCATGTTCGAATATCTGCCCGACGGCAAACTTGCTTTCTATCGTAACGGCACATACACGCTGACACAAGGCGGCAAAGAAACAAAACATGTCGTTCAATGCCCTCCCGATCGGGAAATCAAAGGCGCGTGGCGCGTATCGTTCGACCCCGATTGGGGAGTTTCCGCCGACGTCGCGTTCCCCGAATTGATTTCATGGACGCAACACGCGCATCCCGACATCAAATATTATTCGGGAACGGCCGTTTATCATAAAACGTTCGCATTAAACGAGGATGAACTCAAAGATTTCCGCGTCAGGCTCGACCTCGGCGAATTGCATCACCTTGCCGAAATTCGGATCAACGGGAAATCTGCCGGCGTATGGTGGAAAAAACCGTTTGCCGGAGATATTACCGATCGGGTGCATGCCGGCGAAAACACGCTGGAAATAGCCATTGTCAACCTCTGGCCCAACCGCCTGATAGGCGATCAATTCCTGCCCGAAGACCAACGTCGCACCAAAACCAATGTAGTAAAATTCACCAAAGACACCCCGTTGTTGCCTTCGGGATTGATAGGCCCCGTACGGCTGTCGTTCGGCGCAAAAACATTGTAAACATTATTTATCCAAATATGAAATCTCATTTCCTATTCTTCAACATTCTTTTTTGGAGTTGCATTTTCGTTGCCCGGTCGCAAACTCCGACAAGATTGCTCTGCAATCTTCTTTCGCGGCCCGAACAATCGGTGATTACCGACAACCGGTTGTCGTTCGGTTGGGAAGCGCCTTTCGGCAAGCAAACCGCATACCGCATATTAATTTCGTCCACGGCCGGAAAGGCCGCGCAACACGAGGGCGATGTGTGGGACAGCGGCGAAGTGAAATCGTCGCAATCCGTCAATGTGCCTTACAAAGGACAATCCCTACAATCGGGGCGCAGTTACCTGTGGCAGGTGTCGGTGCGAGATGCGGCAGGCAACCGGTCGGATTGGAGTGCGGCGCAGCAGTTCAACATAGGCGAACCGTTCCGGCAGCGCTCGTGGCCGGGCGAAAGTCGCTGGGTAAAGATTCCGAGTTCCGGGTTTGGAGTTTCGGGTGGGGCAAAGCCGGTTAATTCGGAGCACGAAACCGATTCTATTTGGACATTCGAAAACCGCCATCCCATCAGCTACCATACGGTGACTCCCGTTAATTGGGCAAAGCGATTGAACGGCACTTTCTTTTACGATTTCGGTCGGGCGGCGTTCTCCAATGCCCGTTTCACCATCCGATCGCCCGTAAGCAATGATATTACCATCCGCATCGGCGAAAAAGCCGTGGGCGACAGTATCGACGGCAAGCCCGGCGGCGGAGTAATCTTTCAAGAATATCCGCTCGCTTTGAAACAGGGCGTTCACGATTACGAACTCGCCATTCCCCGTTTCGTGCCTCGTTATCCGCACAGCCAAGCCATGCCGGCGCACATGTCCGAAATCATCCCTTTTCGCTATCTTGAAATTGCGGCGGGCGATATATTCATTACCGTTCATGATATGGAACAGCGGGCATTGTATTACCTGTTCGACGACAACGCCGCATCGTTTTCGTCATCCGACAACACGCTGAACGCCATCTATAACCTGTGCAAATATTCCGTAAAGGCCAACACATTCAACGGCGACTATTCGGCAAGTCAGCGCGAACGCATGATGTACGAGGCCGATTGCTACATCCACCAGTTGGGAACCTACGCCATCGACCGCGAATACGCCATTGCCCGCTACAGCCTCGAAAACATGATTTACCACGCCACTTGGCCTACCGAGTGGATTTTGCATATTCCGCTGATGGCGTGGGCCGATTATCTGAACACGGGCGACATATCGCTCATTACGAAATATTATGACGATTTGAAGCCAAAAACATTGACGGCGTTGGCGGGCGATTCGACATTGATCAGTACCCGCACGGGTTTGCTCACGCAAGCGGTGTTCGACCAAATACATTTCGGTGGGAAAAAGATGCGCGACATTGTCGACTGGCCGCAGGGAAGCATGTCTAAAGTCCGCAAGGGCGGCGAAACCGACGACTACGATTTCAGAACGTACAACACCGTGGTGAATGCGTTCCACTACCGGGCGCTGGTGCTGATGAGCAGAATGGCCGAAGCGTCGGGCAAAACAAACGACGCCAAATTCTACGGCCGAAGAGCGAAAGAGGTGGAAAAAGCCTTTAATAAATACTTTTTTGATGAAACGAGTGGAATTTACGTGGACGGGATCGGCAGTGCACATTCGTCGCTCCACGCCAACATGTTTGCGCTGGCATTCGGGCTTGTTCCCGATGCCCGTAAGGCGAAAGTAACGGATTTCATCAAGTCGAAAGGCATGGCTTGCGGCGTATACGGCGCCAACTACCTCCTCGAAGCTCTTTACGACGCCGGAGAAGCCGATTACGCCTTGTCATTGCTCACGTCGGATAGCGATCGCAGTTGGGTGAACATGATTCGCGTGGGCGCCACCATGACCACCGAAGCATGGGACACCAAGTATAAAAGCAACAACGGTTGGAGCCATGCATGGAGTTCGTCGCCGGTGCACATCATCCCCCGCAAGCTCATGGGTATTGAGCCGCTGGAACCGGGGTTCGGGAAAATCCGCATCAAACCGCAACCGGCATCGCTAAAGCAGGCTTCGACAAAACTGCCGACGATACGCGGAACGGTGAATGTATCCTTCGAACAGGAGCCCGGCCGATTTTTCGAAATGGATGTGACCATTCCGGGCAATACGGTTGCCGAAATTTGGGTACCTTTACCGGCGGCCGAATACAAACTGACGGTCGACGGAAAACCGGTAAAGGGAAAGGTCGACGGAAAGTTTGTGAAAGTGATGATGAATAAAAACCATGAACGAATAAGAATTGAACGATGAATCCGAGAGAAAGAATCCTTGCCGCAGTGAACCGGCAACCTGTTGACCGCCCGCCGGTAGACCTTTGGTGCACTCCCGAAGTGCTCGAAACCCTCAAAGCGCATACCGGCCTGAATGATGAATTGGCTGTGTACCACGCATTGGGGATCGACAAAATCGTATGGATATTCCCCGGCTACGGAGGCCGATACTTCGACCCCAACGACAGCGGCGAAATCACCCTGTGGGGCGTTCCCACGCGGATGATGAAAGCCGGCTTGGCCACCTATCAGGAATATATCAACCCGCCGATTGCCGGATTGCACGATCCGGCGCAACTGAACGACTATCCCTTATGGCCCGATCCCGACAATTTCGATTACGCGGGCGTCAAAATATTAGCCGACAAAGCCCGTTCGTATAACTTCGCTACCATTGGTCCGTGGATTTCGCATTTCGAGATTTATTGTCAGATGCGCGGACTCGAAAACGCCCTTATGGACACGTTGGCTAACCCGGAGTTTCTCGAAGCGGCCCTCGACCGTATCGATGCCATACAAACAGTGATGCTCGAACGGTTGCTCACTGAACTGGGCGATCGTATCGACATCATCTTCATCAGTGACGATATGGGAATACAAGAAAGCCTGCTTGTGCCCGTCGAAGTTTGGGAAACGCACTTCAAACCGCGGTTGAAACGCTGGTGCGATCTCATCCACCGCTACGGGAAAAAAGTGCTGTTCCATACCGACGGAGCCGTATTGCCGCTCATACCCGGTTTGATCGAGTGCGGCATCGATATCCTGAATCCCATTCAGCACGTTTGTCCGGGTATGGATAGAGCCGTGTTGAAAGAACGTTACGGAAAAGACCTCATTTTCCACGGCGGCATCGAGAATCAGAAAATCCTGCCTTTCGGGACAACCCGAGATGTGATCGAAGAAACGCGCACCTGCCTCGAAACCCTCGGCCACGGAGGAGGATACATTTGCTGTTCATGTCATAATGTTCAAGCCGGAACACCCGTGGAAAATATACTTGCCATGATTGACACCGTGAAAAATCGGTAACGACGATGCGGATACTTCGCGCGATCAAGTTATGAGTTCTTCGGATGTTGTTTCCCATGCTTTGCGGTAAAAAGAATGACTTTACGGAAGCGGCGCTGATCCCATGCATCACTCTGTTCGGTGAATGGGACCGTCGTCGCGACGGCAAAGAATATCAAGACATCCGTTCAAGAAGGTATACTTATGTTAAATCAAAAATTTTATCTATTTTTACCGCTTATGCTTCTCGCGGTATAATTTTGTGCTTTGCGCCTTGGCGTCTTGGCGAGAGAATAATCACGCCAAGATGCCGAGGCGCGAAGCATAACCGTGTTTGCCCGCCTGAATGACAAAGTCGGACAGGCGAGCTTGCCGAAGGTGAAATAACTCCGCGTGAAGCATGGTTGAACTTGAAATGAAAAAATGAAACCGGTTATCATTTTCTTATCTGCATTCATATTAAACTGTTATGCTCTTTCGGCGAAAGAATCGAGCGACAAACCGACGCCGACAGTCAAAAACATTATTTTCATGATCGGCGACGGCATGGCCACCAATCAGATATATGCCGCGTTAACCGCCAACAAAGGCAGCCTCAACATCGAACGTTGTCCATACGTCGGTTTTGCAAAGACCTACTCGGCAAACAATTACATCACCGATTCGGCTGCTGCCGGAACAGCCGTCGCTTGCGGCGAAAAAACCGAAAACGGGATGGTCGGCGTAAGCCCGGACGACAGACGATTAAAGTCGATGTTGGAATATGCCGCCGACAAGGGTTTGTCCACGGGCGTAGCAGTTACCTGCGAGTTGACACACGCCACTCCTGCGGCATTCATCGCTCATGTGCGCAATCGTTCGAGCATGGAAACTATTGCGGTCGATTACACCTTGTCCAAAGTGAACGTGTGCATCGGCGGCGGACGCAAATATTTCGAAAATCGCTCCGACGGCAAAAACCTCACCGACGTGATGAAATCCAAGGGGTTTCAAGTAGCATACAACATGGACGAGGTAAAAGGCATTACGTCGGGTAATTTGTTGGCATTGTTGGCCGACGAAGCGCCGGAACCTTACGTCATTCGCGGCGATATGCTGCCCGAAGCCGTGTCGTCGGCAATCCGGATTCTCAACAACAACGAGAAAGGATTTTTCCTGATGGTGGAAGGTTCGCAAATCGATTGGGCTGCAAGCTCCAATAACCACGCGTATTTGCTCGACGAGATGATGGATTTTGACCGTACGGTAAAGGTTGCTTTAGATTTTGCCGAACAGGACGGAAATACGCTGGTGGTTATCACCGGCGACCACGAAACGGGCGGCTTGTGTATCCTAAACGGCAGCATACAAACCGGCGACGTCAAGATGATTTTCGCAAGCAAAGGCCATACGGGCGTGCCGGTTCCGGTCTTTACTTACGGACCCGGTGCCGCTTCATTTTCGGGAATATACGAAAACACGATGTTTCTGCCCAAAGTGCTTGATTTGCTGGATATCGGGAAAGATCAACGCTGACATTTCCGAAATTCGGCATCCTCACATCCCGCACAAAACCTTCATCACCGTTTCGCGGCGTTGGCGCGAGATGCCGACCGCAGCGTCGTTTTTCATGCGAATGTAGCCGCCGTCGCTTTTCACGAAACTTTTTATTTCCCGCAGGTTGATCAGGTGCGATTGATGCACGCGAAGAAAACCGTAGGGAGCGGGCTTATATGCTATATTTTTAATGTAATGCTTTAAAGCATTTTAAATCTATTTTGCTGTTATTTTTTTCAAAACTCATTATTTTTTTTCAAAAAGAGTATTACATTTGCGGCAATAATTCTTAACTAAATCTTGATTTTTTGTATTATTCTTCTGTCATGGTTTACTTCCCCTTTTGCTTTCAGTATTGGTTTTTGGGGAATGTCTATCGAAGATAAAGTGAGAATGAGAGAGAGTGAGAGAGAATAAAAAAGTATCGAAAGTGAGCGTGAGTGGAAGATACGCGAGTCGTAACGGTTCGCATGTCAATTAATTTTTGGGAGATTCTTATTTAGCAGTGATGTTGCTTTAGCAATGTTATGGTTTTATATGAAAAATTCTGTCAACTCAAAATATAATGTTACCCTTAGTGTGTGTTGAAAATATAACTTATTGATAAATTTTAAATTAATCGCCTATGGTATAATTCGGTTCGGTATTATTTGAAAACTTCGCAAGAAGTTTTAAGAATGTTTTAATTACAGATTATTCAAAATGTTAAATTTATGAAAAGTAAGTACAGATCTATATCTCAATTTAACTTATCAAATGGTAGGCGATTGCTGCTTACCGTGAAATTATTATTATTTTTATTTTTCCTTTCTTCCGGAAATATCTTTGCCGGAGAAAAAGAGGTTATTCACCCTGCCCTCGGGCAACAACAGTTGACCATAACCGGCACTATCGCCGATGAAACGGGCGAACCCATGCCCGGCGTGAACGTGGTCATCAGCGGTACCACCACCGGGGTCACTTCCGATATGGACGGTAAGTTTACGGTAAAAGTTCCCAATGAACAAACCGTTTTGGTGATCACCTTCGTCGGCTACACCGAACAACGGATTACGGTCGGGCAACAGCGGATTATTTCGGTTGTCATGAAAGAATCCGTGAAGGAAATAGGCGAAGTTGTGGTGGTCGGATACGGCGTTCAAAAGAAAGAAAGTGTTGTAGGAGCTATCACGCAGGTCGGTAATAAAGACCTGGTCAGAGCGGGAAGTTCTAACGTGACTACGGCTTTAGCCGGTAAGTTGTCGGGGGTATTGACCATGCAACAATCCGGTAAACCGGGCGATAACGATGCCGAAATCATCGTTCGCGGTCTTTCGAGTTGGAACGGTTCGAAACCTTTGGTGTTGGTGGATGGAGTGGAACGCGATTTTACGGATCTGGACCCGAACGAGATCAATACCATTTCCGTATTGAAAGACGCTTCGGCGACAGCCGTATTCGGGGCGAAAGGCGCCAACGGCGTTATCATCGTCACTACCAAAAGAGGACGTATCGGCAAGCCTACCGTCGACATATCCGCATCCTACGGTGTGGAAACGGCTACCAGAATACCCGATCACATCGACTCGTACACCACCATGAGCATGTATAATTACGGCTTAAAGAACCAAAAACAATTTTCAGAGATCATGTCGGATGCCGTATTGCAGGAATATAAAAACCCGTCGAGCGCCATCAACTCGTTGCGCTATCCCAATGTGAACTGGTTCGACGTGTTGACCAAAAAGGTCGCCCCGACGGCTACCGCCAACTTCAATATTACGGGAGGAACGGATTTCGTGAAATATTTCTGTTCGTTAGGCTATTCATACGAAGGCGACCTTTTTAAATCGGTTTCCGACGGGTATACCTCCTCCGCGTACAAGTATCATCGTCTGAACTATCGGGCAAACCTCGATTTTGCGCTCACGCAAACCACCGGTTTGGAATTCAATATCGGCGGAGACCTCGGCTTGCAAAATCAACCTAAAACCGACCCGTGGCGACATCTGTACCAATCGGGGCCGTCAAGGTTCCCGGCTTATTTCCCCGCATGGGCGCTGGATGAGATACCCGATTTGGATTACCCCGACGCCGAGGGCGTACGGTTGGCATACCGGTTGTCCGAATATACGGATAACCCGTATAACATGTTCAACCAAGGGGACTTCAACCAATACACCACATCCAAGCTGTTCACCGACTTGGCGCTCAACCAAAAGTTGGACTTTATCACCGAAGGATTATCGGTAAAAGGAAAAGTTTCCTTGAGTACCTACTATAAAATGCGTACGCTTTATTCGGATTATTCTTACCCCAAGTATTCCATCGATTGGGATAAGATCGGCACCGGCCAAAATCCGTGGGTGAGAGACGGCGCCAACGACAAGGTATACATCCTGCCTCCGGTCGACCTCAATGTAGGCGTTTTGGAAGGAGGTTATTATACCGATCTTTATTACGAGCTTTCCCTGAATTATGCACGGACCTTCGAAGACCATGCGGTAAGCGGACTTTTCCTGTTCAACCGGCAACAGAAAAACGAAGAAGCCAAATTCCCGTATTATAACGAAGCATGGGTAGGGCGGGCCACTTACGGTTATGCCAACAAATACCTGTTTGAAGTCAACCTCGGATATACCGGTTCCGAGCGTTTCGCTCCGAGCAATCGTTTCGGATTTTTCCCGTCGGCGGCTGTCGGCTGGGTTGTTTCCGAAGAAAGGTTCTTCAAAAACAACATCTCGTGGATGAACAAGTTGAAAATCCGTTATTCCGACGGGATAGTCGGCAGCGATACCGCCGGCGACCGTTGGTTGTATCAAAGCAGTTATTTCAACGACAACCAACCTAAACTGCAGGAAGACAAACGCCCTAACCTTACGGCGCAATGGGAAACCGCTCGCAAACGCGATATCGGGATCGAGTTGGCTTTTTTCGACAACCTGATCACCTTCAATGTCGACTTTTTTGACGAGCACCGCGAGAACATTCTTGTGAACCGGCGATCGGTTACGTTCCTGGTGGGAAATACCTTCAAAGACATGAATCTGGGCGAGACCAAGAAGCACGGGTTTGAAGTGGAAGCAAAGTTCAATAAAACGACGCCCTCCGGGTTGAATTATTATGTGAGCGGCATTTTCGGATTCAACGAGAATCGGATCATATTTAAGGACGACTTGCCGTATGCTCCGGAGCACAGAAAGGATGCCGGCAAGCCGATGGAATCGCAAAAGAACGGATCGAAAGTGGTCGACGGCGGTTATTACACATCGGTGGACGATATCCACAATTATGTGACACCCGTAACGGTTGAAGGACTCAGTGTGGGCGATTACAAATTCCTGGATTATTCGGCCGACGGATCGATCAATAATATGGACCAGTTTCCGATCAAAGGGAACTTGTATCCCCCGATCACCTACTCTTTTTCCGGCGGGGTTACCTATAAAAACTTTGAATTCAACATCATGTTTCAAGGCAACTACGGCAAATATGTCAATTTCAACCAGATTTACGAAACGGAGTTCGTGAAGGGCAGCTGGCGCGTACACGCATCGCAATTGGATTATTGGACGCCTCTGAACACCGGCGCCAACCATGCAACGATCCACTACTACGGCACGGGCGACAACCCGCAGTTGATGTGGGGCGGCGGCGAAGCAGACAAAGGCTATAATTTGATGCTCGAAAACCGTTATTGGAGAGATGCCAGCTATTTGCGCCTGAAGGAAATATATGCAGGGTATACTTTTCATCCCAAATTCCTGAACAACCTGATCGGCGTGGATAAATTGCTGGTATACGGCACGGCCAACAACGTGCTCACTTTTACCAATCTGATTGAAGGAGACCCGGAACGAAAAGACTTTCAACAAGGCTTTTATCCGACCCTTATGTCGTTCAAATTAGGTTTGAAAATGATTTTTTAAATGATTCAAACACAAATAAGAAGTAGAATGAAAAAATATATCCTTATTATATGTTGCGCCATTCTTGCATTTTC
>JAVBRP010000264.1:0-7436 GCA_031547815.1 Bacteroidales bacterium
AGAAGTCGGGGATAAAAATCAATATTCGCACGTCAAAACATTGCGGTTTGCAAAAAAACATGTAGGTTTGGGGCATGATGCGCATCGATATTCTTACGGTTGTACCCGAGTTGCTGGAAAGCCCGTTCAACCACTCCATAATTAAAAGAGCCAAAAACAAAGGGATTGCGGAATTGGTCGTCCACAACATTCGCGATTATGCAACGGACAAGCACAAACGAGTGGACGATTATGCTTTCAGCGGCGATGCGGGCATGGTGATGATGATAGAACCGGTGTATCGCGCCATCGCCGATCTGAAAAGCCTCCGCAACTATGACGAGGTGATCTATACCTCGCCCGACGGCGAATTGTTTTCGCAAAAAGAGGCCAATCGCTTATCGACGCTCGGCAATATCATTATTTTGTGCGGACATTATAAAGGTATCGATCATCGCATTCGCGAACATCTGATTACCAAAGAAATATCCATCGGCGATTATGTGCTCACGGGCGGCGAATTGGCGGCCGCGGCGATTTGCGATGCCGTGGTGCGGTTGCTCCCCGGCGCACTGGGCGACGAGAGTTCGGCGCTCACCGATTCGTTTCAGGATAATCTGCTGGCTCCGCCGGTGTATACCCGTCCGGCCGAATTCAACGGTTGGAAAGTTCCCGAAATCCTTTTGCAAGGCAACGCGGCGGCCATCGACAAATGGAAATTCGAGCAATCGATGGAACGAACCAAACAATTGCGTCCGAAATTATTGGAATGAAACGGGAAAAAATCGTACCTTTGCCGTTCGAAAATTTACCGATACATTAAATAATAAGTAAAATAAATTTCAATTTAATAATCATTTTGATATGGGACAAATCATTAAGATAGCAGGCCGTCAGGTACTCGACTCGCGCGGCAATCCTACGGTAGAAGTAGAAGTTTACACCAACAGCGGTCATTCGGGTCGCGCCATCGTTCCTTCGGGAGCTTCCACCGGCGTGCACGAAGCGGTTGAATTGCGCGACAACGACAAAGGCCGCTACATGGGCAAAGGCGTGTTGCAAGCCGTAAACAATGTCAATACCGTGTTGAACGACGAATTGAGCGGCATGTACGTAACCGAGCAAAACGCCATCGATGCACGTATGCTCGAATTGGACGGAACGCCCAACAAAGGCAACCTCGGCGCCAACGCCATTCTCGGCGTTTCTTTGGCTGTTGCACGGGCTGCCGCACAAGCTACCGGACAAGAAGTATATCGCTACGTGGGCGGCGTGAATGCCAATACGCTTCCCATCCCGATGATGAACATCCTCAACGGCGGTTCGCATGCCGACAACAGCATCGACTTTCAGGAATTCATGATCATGCCCGTCGGTGCAAGCTGCTTCTCCGAAGCATTGCGCATGGGCGCCGAAGTTTTCCACAACCTGAAATCGGTTTTGAAAGCCGGCGGATATTCCACCAACGTAGGTGACGAAGGCGGTTTCGCTCCCAACCTGAAATCGAATGAAGAAGCGGTTACCGTTATTCTTCAAGCCATCGAAAAAGCGGGATACAAACCGGGCGAAGACATTTATCTGGCGCTCGACCCGGCTTCTTCGGAATATTACCTGACCGATGAAAAAGTATACCATTTCAAGAAATCGAACGGCGACAAGCTCACCGCCGCACAAATGGTAGACTATTGGAAGAATTGGACGAGCAAATATCCGATCATTTCCATCGAAGACGGTATGGCCGAAGATGATTGGGACGGCTGGAAACTGCTTACCGACACCATCGGCGACAAGGTTCAACTGGTGGGCGACGATTTGTTCGTGACCAACACCAAACGTTTGGCTATGGGTATCGAAAGAAAAACAGCCAACTCCATTTTGGTGAAAGTGAACCAGATCGGTTCGTTGACCGAAACCATCGACGCCGTGAACATGGCTTATCGCGCTTCGTACACCGCCATCATGAGCCACCGCTCGGGCGAGTCGGAAGACACCACGATCGCCGATTTGGCTGTAGCGTTAAACACCGGCTTGATCAAAACCGGATCGGCTTCGCGTTCGGACCGGATCGCCAAATACAACCAATTGCTCCGCATCGAAGAAGCCTTAGGCGACGATGCGCGCTATTGGGGCAAAACATACAAATATGCTCGCTAAGCACGTCATATTTATGTAATAAAAAAGCCACCCTCGGGCGGCTTTTTTTATTTTATTTCTTTCCGTTGTTAGGTTTCGCGGTAGTCAACCTGCGAAAACGTTCCAGAACATTAAAATTTTTGATGAAATTGAATTTGTCTTCCTTTTCGGGATCGTAGAGCATACCCGTGCAAAGGCACATCCTGCGGTTGTTGCGTTGCAGAATGTCATAATTCACGCATGCCTCGCACCCTTTCCAAAAAGACTCGTCGTCGGTCAGTTCCGAAAAAGTGACCGGCTTGTAGCCGATCTCCGAATTGAGTTTCATCACGGCCAGGCTGGTGGTGATACTGAATATCTTGGCATTGGGAAATTTCTTACGCGAAAGCTCGAAAATCTTCTTCTTGATTTGACGCGCCAATCCGCTTTTACGATACTCGGGACGAACGATCAATCCCGAATTGGCAACAAACTCCTCGTGGCTCCACGATTCGATATACGAAAACCCGGCAAATTGTTGTTGCTCATCCAATGCGATAACGGCTTTGCCTTCGCACATCTTCTTTTTGACATATTCGGGAGAACGCTTGGCAATACCCGTGCCGCGCACTTTTGCCGATTCCTCCATTTCTTTGCAGATTTCTTCGGCGTATTTGCAGTGTTTTTCGGAGGCCGATTCTATGGTGAATTTCATTGGAACTATATGATAATCAGATTTTGTTTGAATGAATAATTACAATAACGACATTGATCGATGCACTTTTGCATCTCAGCAAAAATTATACCCTGATGGGGCATCGGAACAAACACCGGAAACGATGCATGTTCCGGCGCATTAATATCTCAATCAAAATGCTGATAACCATAACTGTAAAACAAGAAATGAATTTTTTTCAGAGGGTACAAACTTAATGTTTTTTCCTATTAAATAATCGCATCGATTTCAAAAAATATGGTAGCAATACTTCATACGGGCAAGTTTTGTGTATTACCTCTTCCCCCCGCCCTCTCCGCAGGAGAGGGAGCCCTTGCGCAGTTAACGATTCCGGGGCGGAAGCGCGACTCCCTCTCTCCTGTGGAGAGAGGGTCGGGGAGAGAGGTAATACCAAAAAATATACAAAATATGAACACGTAAGATATAAAAAAAGCTGCCCCGAAAAAGGACAGCTTTGAATATAATATCTGCTATTCCGCTCCTATTTCGCGTAACTGATGGCTCTCGTTTCGCGGATGACGGTGATTTTCACCTGACCCGGATAGGTCATTTCGTCCTGAATCTTTTTGGCGATGTCGTACGAGAGGCTTTCCGCTTCGGTATCCGACACTTTTTCGCTGCCCACGATCACGCGCAACTCGCGTCCCGCTTGGATGGCAAAAGTCTTGGTTACTCCGGGGTAAGCCAAAGCCAACGACTCCAATTCTTTCAACCGTTTGATGTAGGCTTCCACCACTTCGCGGCGAGCGCCCGGCCGCGCACCCGAAATGGCGTCGCAAACCTGCACGATCGGCGCTATCAACGTGGTCATCTCTATTTCGTCGTGGTGCGCACCGATGGCGTTGCACACATCCGGTTTTTCCTTGTAACGTTCGGCCAGCTTCATCCCCAAAATGGCATGCGGCAATTCCGGCTCGTCGTCGGGCACCTTGCCGATGTCGTGCAACAAACCGGCGCGCTTGGCAAGTTTCGGATTCAATCCGAGTTCCGACGCCATGATTGCCGACAAATTGGCTACTTCGCGCGAGTGCTGCAACAAATTCTGTCCGTATGACGAACGGTATTTCATCTTCCCGATGATGCGAACCAACTCGGGATGCAAGCCTTGAATGCCGAGGTCGATGGTGGTGCGTTTTCCCACTTCCACCACTTCTTCTTCCACCTGCTTTTGCAATTTATTGACCACTTCTTCGATACGCGCCGGGTGGATACGTCCGTCGGTGACCAATTGATGCAGCGCCAAACGTGCCACCTCGCGACGTACAGGGTCGAAGGCGGACAATATGATGGCTTCCGGCGTGTCGTCGACAATGATTTCGACGCCCGTGGCTGCTTCCAACGCGCGAATGTTGCGTCCTTCGCGGCCGATAATGCGCCCTTTCATCTCGTCGTTCTCGATATGAAAAACGGTGACGGAGTTTTCCACGGCCGTTTCGGTTGCCACGCGCTGTATCGTTTGCAAAACAATGCGTTTCGCTTCCTTTGTGGCCGACATTTTGGCTTCGTCGACAATTTCATTGATGTACGACATCGCTTCCGAACGGGCTTCCGTTTTCAGCGACTCGATCAATTGCCCCTTGGCTTCTTCGCCCGAAAGCCCCGATATGGCTTCCAGTTGTTCCACCTGTTGTTTGTGTGCTTTCTCTAAGTCTTCCTGTTTCCTCTCGGCAATCTCGATCTGATTGTTCAGATTCTCCTTTAATGTGTCCAATTCTCTGCGCTGCCGTTGGCTTTCTTCGATACGTTGCGACAACGTACTTTCTTTCTGTCGAATACGATTCTCGGCTTGCGTTATTTTTCCGTTTCGCTCATTGACCACTTGCTCATGTTCTGCTTTCAGTTGCAAAAAATGTTCTTTGGCTTCGAGCATCTTCTTTTTCTTTATCACTTCGGCTTCGGCTTCGGCTTCTTTCAGTTCGCGTTTTCTTTTCGATTTGAAAAGGTAAGTGTATGTGAAATAAGCAATACCTGCTCCCGCAATAAAAGAGATGATCCCAATTATTACATTCATGTTTTTTTAATACGATTAAATAAAAACAATAAAAAAACCCGCTACGATCCCGTCCATCTTTATAAAACCCCAATAAAACATGGGTAGAGCGGCCAATTACTTCAAACTTCCAACGTCCCGACGAATCGGAATCCCGGCCGAAACCGGTACTGGGCCTGTTTTTGGTAACTCAAGTCCAACTCTAAATTTTTAAATGTTGAGTTTCAAAAGGATTGAAGGAACCGTGCGGGTAAACCTTTATATTAAAGAACTTTAATAGGCGGTACATTGTCCCAAAAATACATCGAGTTGATCGTCCAATTGCTTCAACCGGTCTGCCTGCTCGGTCGAAGCGAACTTAGCCTCCATTTCGAGCGCCTTTACGGCAAACTGCAACGCCGCTATAGCTAAAAAATCCTGCACATCTTTGTCGCTGTAGCGTTGCTTGTATTGAAACAACCTGTCGTTGATGAGCCGGGCAGCTTTACGGATACGTTCCTCGTCATCCTCCTTATCGATTTTCAAAGGATAAAAACGTTCCGCAATATTGAGGTTTATCGTTTGCTTCCGATCCATCTTCGACTATCTATTCAAAAGTGCAATGCATCTGTCTATCTCTCGCACCATACGATTCACTTGCAGCTTCACATTCTTGACATCTTCCGGTGAAGCAATCAAGGTTTTTGTGAGCTTGAGACTTTGGTACTTTGCTTCCAAAGCCTCCATTTCCCGATCTTTTGCATGAACCTCATCCGTCAATTCGTCAACCCGTTGCCGCAAACGCGCGTTGTCGGTTTTCAGGTCTTCCGCAACAAGAATGACACGTTTTATTTTTTCTTCTAAAGAGAAAATAATTTCATCTTGAATTGCCATGCATCATGTAAAAAATCTGTTACAAATATAACGCTATTTTTGCAATCGGAAAAGAAAAACCGCTGTTTTCTTTTATCCGATTATCCAATTACTTGTTTTTCAAACCTCAATAAAAATTTATTTTGATGCCTTTTCCATAGCGGCACACATCGAATCGGATTTTGTAATTGTTTGGTTATAACATTATTGATGTAATCAATAAAAAAAAACTCACAAATAGTATTTTTATTATGAATCTTTTCCATACATTTGCATCGTTGTTTGAGAATTTTAGATCAAAATAGTCTTTTATCGAGCGCTACTTTTTTTTCACTGTTTTCAACCAAAAGTATTAATCTCTTTTATTTTTTTTAATGAATATCTATATTTCAAATCTGAGTTTTAAGGTTGAAGATAGTGACTTAAGACAGTTATTCGAAGAATACGGTGAAGTCTCTTCAGCAAAAGTAATTACGGACAAGTATACCGGCCGCTCGAGAGGTTTCGGTTTTGTCGAAATGCCCGACAATGATGCTTCCAAAAAAGCTATTGAAGAATTGAACCAAGCCGAATATGACGGCAAGGTAATTACCGTTAATGAAGCTCGTCCGCGCGAAGACAGGCCCAAAGGCAATTTCGGCGGCGGCGGCGACAGACGTCGCAGCGGCGGTAACGGCGGCGGTGGCGGCGGTTATGACAGAGACCGTCAACAACGCAACAAACGTTGGTAAGTTAAAGGTGAATGAATATATGTGGAAAACCCCGAGTACGATTTTGTTCTCGGGGTTTTTGTTATTAACAATAAAGGCACAAACTTTGTTATGTTACATACATTACGCAAATCTAAACATATTTAATATGAAAGCATACGCATTCCTTTTTGTATCCGCTCTTTTTATCGCAAGTTGCGGAAGTACGGGCAATAAAGCCAAACAAGCCGTTGAACCGGCAATCCTCAAAGGTTATTTTGTGAAAAACACGGTGGAGGACACCGGCAACCTGCAATATTACGTATTTAAAGACCAATCGGCCCTGTCGCAAATTTGCGGCACTGGCGCCACCATGTTTTCCAAACCCGATGTTCCCGATTTCGATAAGCAGATCGTTGTTGCCGTTGCCGGAAAAAGCACCGACCGCCCGACAACCATCCGTATCGTTGAGGCTGTCGTCGACAAGGGAGCTTTGACCGTTTCAGTAGCCGAAGAAGTTTCGGACGAGGAACTGAGCTACACCATGCGCCCCTTGACCATCGCTTCTTTCGCGAAAGCGGGTATCAAAAAAGTGGTATTCCGAAAAGGCGGACAAGATATTCTTTCGGTGGATTTGTAGTTTGATCGCTCGCGGAACGAGAAAGTTATTTTACACGAACCCGGTCGAGATCGATCGGGTTTTCTCATTAAGTTTGGATCAGGATAAAAAATAACATGGCGGAAAATTCCTCTAATCTCTCAAGGAGTTGATGCCCCGGCGGGGCATCAGCGAATGCGAATTTTTACACCGCCGAAATATTTTTGCGCTTGATCCGGAAATGTTGTCCGGCACAGATCAAAACCGGATTTTTTATTTAAGTTTGCATATACTTTAGGCATTATACTTCGCGCGGTCAAGTTTTGTGATATTCCTCTTTGCGTCTTAGCGCCTTTGCGAGAGGTAATATCACGCAAAGACGCCAAGGCGCGAAGCACAAAATAACTCCGCGTGAAGTATAATCGATCATTTCATATCAAAATGTTAAAAATGAAACTTTTATTGATCAGTAATTCCACG
>JAVBRP010000228.1:0-7631 GCA_031547815.1 Bacteroidales bacterium
CAGCGACCCGGCGGAGGTGGTGAAATCGGAATAGAAGGTAAAAGGTAAGAAGGAAGAGGTAAAAAGTAAGAAAAAATCCGTTCAAATCCGCTCCATCTGTGTCATCCGTGTTCCATAGTTTATGAGCGGAATTATACCCCGAAGAAAAAATCCCGTTTCGTTTTTATCAGACTCTTATATTCTTCCTTCATGTACTCGGGCAAGAAACACCGATCGATACAATCAAACCAAAGAGATGTGGTTCTGTCAAATTTGGCGAAGATATTTTGAATGATTTTAGGTTCCAACTTCAACGATCGGAAAGCTGTTTCGAAATCGCTTCTTTACAGTTTTCTCCTTTTGCCGTTAAGCGTCAGAGCCAATTCCTCTCTATCTTCGGGCATCACCAAGGCTGTGGAAAGCATGTCGTAAGCGGGTGACAATACGTATTTTCCGTCGGAGTATCTGATCAACGAAAAGTTTTTCAAATGCATATCCGCATTCCCGGTAAGGAAGCAGAACAATACTTGTTCGCAAAAATTAACCAGATCCAGCATCGGGTTTGCCGAATATTTCAAAACCGTTTTTCCGATCTGTTCGTATGAACCTTTGTACTTGTGCTCCGTGAGGCGTTCCGTAAGTTGACACATATCCTCCATGTGCAACTTCTCTCCGGTGTCTTGTCTGTCGATACGTTTTGTGATGTAGCATAAATCGCCGTCGGCAAAACGGATCAGCGAATGAGGGACAACGGAAATCTTGGATATTGCCGCCAAATGCATCGTAACATCCTCTGTTTCCGGCAACCGTGAGAATCTTTCGCTTTGCGGTTTCAAAATATATTTTCCCCACAGTCCCATTATAGTGAATCGTTGAGGCTGGTTATTGTTCTTTTTCGGAAGATTCAGCGATAATTTCGGTTGAACGCCGGTTACGGCTATCCGCGAACGAACGACCTCTTCGGCTAAAACCGTAATTTGCTTTTTTGTATAGGGCAAAACGGGCGGATGATTTGTTCCGAATATTTTCTTGGAACAGACAGGATGAAAATCCGTTTGCCCCTCGTGCAGCTCGTCGTAACAATACAAACAATTATTTCGGCTCATGTTTTCTTCTTTAAATTCGCCGGTTGAATACTCACCGCTCCGATGCAATCCGCACAACAAGCCGACAGCAAAGACATTCGGTCTCTCCGATCGATCTTCCAATTCCGTTCGGCAATGTCCAACAGCCAACCTTCCGGGATCAACCCGTCGAAAAACGGGAACAAAATATTACTTACGTAAGGTTTTTCGTTTAACGGAAGGGTTAAGCTGACCGCTTCCGCCTTGTCCGATCGTAAATAATCGGCATCATAGCGGAACGTATATCCGTTTTCATCTTCCGTCAATGTTCCCGCAAAGCGTTCGTACATAAAAACATCGACTCGTTTCATGACAATAATTCGCTTCTGTCCATCGGCACGGCTCCCAGTTCGCTTCCGAACAGATTCAACACTTGATTTACCTTATCCATCCGCAAAGTTGTTTTTCCCTGTTCCATTTCACGAATGAAACGTAATCCCACACCCGCTTTTTCGGCCAATTCGACTTGCGTCAAATGAACCGATTTGCGATTCGTTTTGATGAATGCGGATAATGAACTTTTTTCCATATAATATACCTTTTCGGGTGCAAAATTATAAAATAAATTAATTTCATGCTAAATCGGGTATAAAATATTTTTATTTTGCAAAAACAATACCCTGTCGGGTGATGATTCCTCTCACTCGTGCCGTTCCAACCTCTGTTCGATATACGCTCCGATCCGGTCCCGTCCGTGCATATCGGATATTCGGGTTATCTCTTTCAATAAATTCGCATCCATATTCGCTTTCGATTGCACCGATTCGAAAAACTCTTCGGGCAACGAGTAATAATAATGCAACTCGTCCATGCAATAATCCGCATAATCGGTAAGCACCTTATCGGCCCGTTCCGTTTGTTCGGCGCGATACAGCGCGTCGGCCTGCAACAGCAGGAAATAGTCGGGCGGAACATGCGGGTAGGGAAACAACGCGGCGCAACGGTCGAGCGCTTCCACGGCGCGCTCCTTTTGTCCTTCCTCGATCAATTGCAACGCCAAGCGCGTGTAGAGATGACGCGCGCGAACAATCGACAATGTTCGTAAATGCTGGTTGTCCAACCACACATCGGGATCGTTGATTCCGTCCCAACGGAAAACGTTCATCAAGCGCTCATACAAAATTTCCGAATCGACACGGCCCGTCATGATCGTTTCGTCGCTCGGCGTCCGGATCGGAACCAACCGATACGCAATACCGTCCTGTTGCAGATAATTGTCTAATCCCACCGTCCCGCTGTGGTTGCACGATGTCCAATAGATCGGGCGTTCCCAATTGTTGGCAGCGATGATTTCGAGCACCATCCATTGATCTTTGGTGATCAGCGACGAAGGAATGCGAAATATCAGCGAATCCTCGATCTTATCCGCGTCTTTTTGGCGAACGGTGCCGTTGCTCAATACTTTTCGTTTATCGACGGGGATCGAAAGATTCCTTGTCGGGAGATAATCAAGTTCCAAGCCCGGCTCGGGAATGATTTTGGTTCGCTTGTCGTCGCTGTTGATGAAATCCCAAGCCTGCCGCAACGGAATGGTGTCCGAATATTGATTGAGCATGTAAACCCCGTCGCGTCGGCCGCGCAGATATTTTTCTTCGGGAAGCGCGATCGGCAGCGGCGGCGAATCGTAAACCGCCAATTTCATTTGGCTGATGTACCATTCGGCATTCAGCAGCATGAGATTCACCACGCGCACGTCGGTTCGCACGCCTTCCACTTCCTGCAGGTACCACAACGGAAAAGTGTCGTTGTCGCCCACGGTAAACAGAATGGCGTTCGGCGCACACGAATTCAGGTAATTGTATGCAACGTCGCGCGCCGTGTAACGCCCCGAACGATCGTGATCGTGATAATTCTGCTGCGCCATGACGGCCGGTATCGGGAGAGAAAGCACGCAGGCAGCAATAGCCGCCGCCTTTGCGGGAAGTTTCCGACGCAACAGATCGTAAACGGCCGCCGTTCCCAAGCCGATCCACATCGCGAAAGCGTAGAACGAACCGGCATAAGCGTAATCGCGTTCGCGCGGTTGCAACGGCGTTTGGTTCAAATAGACGACGATGGCGATTCCCGTCATGAAAAAGAGCGTCATCACCACCCAGAAATATTTCACGTCGCGCTGCAATTGCCACAGCAACCCGATGATGCCGAGAAGCAACGGCAGCATGAAATAAACGTTTCGGCCCGCATCATTCTTGAAATGTTCCGGCAAATCATCTTGCGGCCCCACGCGGGGAATATCCATGAACGGGATGCCGCTGAGCCAGTTCCCGTTGACGATGCTGCCGTCGGCCTGCACGTCGTTTTGCCGCCCCGCGAAATTCCACATGAAGTAACGCCAATACATGTGGCCGAGCTGATAGGAAAAGAAAAATCGGAGGTTCTCGCCGAACGTCGGCTTGTACACGATCTTTTCCTTGCCGTCCTCCGTTTTTACCTTTACGGGACGCCCTTTCACTTCGCCCCACGATTTGTACGATTCCACGTGCGATGCTTCGGGACTGTACATTCTCGGGAAAAGCGTCATGAAACGCGGATCGTACTTCGCTTCCACATTCCGGTAAGTAATTTCGTAGCGCCCGTTGAGCTTGGTGTACATGGGGCTTCCCTCCACCCTTGCAGTGTCGGGCGCATTGTAATACTGTCCGTAAAAAAGCGGGCGGTTTCCGTACTGTTCGCGATTGAGATAGTCCTGCAAGGCGAAAACATTGTCGGGGCTGCCTTCGTCCATCGGCGGGTTGGCCAACGAGCGGATCACGATCATGCTGTACGACGAATAGCCGATGATGATGACCGTTGTCGATAACAGAATCGTATTGAATACGTGTTTTTTGCGTGTGTAAGTATAACGCAAGCCGAAGACAAGCAACGACGCGAGCACGACGATGTATACCAATACGCCCGTATTGTAAGGAAATCCGAATCCGTTCACGAAAAGCAGTTCGAAATATCCCGCCGTTTTCACTACCCACGGAATGATTCCGTAAAGGATTCCGGCCAATACCAACCCGGAACAGAGCACTGCCGTAACGACGCCTTTGCGCGTGGGCGCGTATTTGCGGAAATAGTAGATGAGCACCATTGCGGGAATGGCCAACAGATTGAGCAGATGCACGCCGATGGAAAGCCCCATCAGGTAAGCGATCAGTATCAACCAGCGATTGGCGTACGGTCGGTCGGCGGCTTCTTCCCACTTGAGCATGGCCCAAAACACGATGGCCGTGAAGAACGACGATGCCGCGTACACTTCGCCCTCGACAGCCGAGAACCAGAACGTATCCGAAAAAGTATACGCCAATGCTCCGATTGCGCCCGCCGCCAATACGGCAATCGTTTCGCCGGCGGTGAATTCGTTGTTTTTGACGATCACCCGACGCGCGATGTGCGTGATGCTCCAAAACAGAAACAAAATTGTGAATGCGCTTGCCAACGCCGAGAATGCGTTCACCATCCATGCCGCTTTTCCGACACCGGGCGCTCCGGCGGCAAACAAACGCGCCAACAGCATAAACATAGGCGCTCCGGGCGGATGTCCTACTTCGAGTTTGTCGGCGGAAGCGATAAATTCGCCGCAATCCCAAAAACTAACGGTCGGCTCGGCAGTCGACAGGTAAATACAAAGAGCAACGGCGAAGCAACTCCAGCCGATCACATTATTCAAAAGACGATATTGTGGCATGGAAATACAATTTGCAACAAAAATAGGCGAAAACAGGCGAATAATCTAAAAAGTCATCGAAAAAGGATTAAAAATGTTCGTCAAAAAAAAACACACTTTCGTCAAAAACAGATTGAACTCAGTTTGTTTATGTTTATCTTTGAAGCAAATTAAAGTAATTAACTATGAAAAGTTTTTTTAGTTTCACAAGAACGGCTGCTTTGCTTCTTGTTGTGTCAAGTTTGGTGTTCGGTTGTAAAAAAGATGATGAAGAAGACCCGATACCTCCGCAAAACTTTGCCGAAGAAGTTACAGGCTCAGATGAAAGGAATTGGGGCGAATCGACTGCGGAATGGGTGGGAAGCGCCGGGATCATATCGGAGTTCGTCGAACTTCGCGATTTGAGGACAGTGCATCCCGAATGGTTCGAGAATGCTGCTTCGAGCTTCAAGCTCCTTGACGATACGTATGTGTATGTCACCAACATCGGTAACTTTGCTTCGTACAACAGCGCGTTGGGCTATTACACTTACACCGAAGACGATATTCGGAAAATTGCCGAGAAGAGAGGTAAAGAGTACGGAGAAGCGCTTCAAGCGTTTATTGCGCAAAAAATATTTTACCGCAATTCCGATACGGCGTTTTTCAGGAATGTTATTTTCACGTATACAAAAGGATTGGCGCTCGGAACTACCTTTCAGATATCCGACAACGGAGCGAAATTGAAAAAAGGCACCATCATCGGGTTTTATTTACTGCCCAACGCGGGGATCGATGTTGAAAAGAATCCCGGAAGCACGAACATTAAGCATCGATGGAACGATCAGGGCGCTTCCATACCCATGTTTATTGCATCCGACAAGGAAGCCAACGTTAAGAAAAGCTCACCGAACACGGGAGTCGCTTCTCATGTCATCGGACAAAGCGCTTGCGGTGATTTGATTATTTCGTTTGAAGATACAAACCCCATTTATGATTCGGATAAACCATCCGGAGACTATGACTGCAATGATGTGGTTTTTGCCGTGGGCGATAATTTGAAGGAAAGGAAAAATACCAATCTTATCGCATACAACAGCTATAAGATTAAAACCGTGGCGGATCTTCCGTTATTGGGAGCGGAAGAGAATTGTACCGTCGAGTGACGGTCTTGCCGGAAAAAATAAAAGAGGCTGTTCAAAAGTCGAAACCGGACGTCATTGTGAGGAAGAACGACGAAGCAATTTCGTGATAATCAAAAATATTTCATCACTGTCGTTCGCAATAACGAGCCGGAAATAGATTCTTTGAACAGCCTCTTTTTATTCATCGCCAATTTTTTGAATACTCTTATCAGGCCGTTGCCCTGTCTCTGTCTTCCTTACCCATCATCGCCAACTGCTTTACCTTTTCCGCATCCAACCCCAATCCCTGTGCCACGCGGGCGCCATATTCGGGATGCGCTTTCCAGAACAAAGCCGATTGACGCAGTTGAATACGTTGTTGCGCATTTTTCAGATGACCGACAATGTTGTTTACCAAGTTCGTGCGATCGTAGTCCGACATCACTTGCGAATACAGAATCCCCGCATTTTCGAAATCGACATCGCCGCTAACGTATTCGTGACGCGCCGCCAAACCTTGAATATCCAATGCGGGCGGAGCATATTTTGCATCGGGTTGCGCTCCGTCGAACGAGTTCGGATAATAATACGGCGCGCTTTCCTGCCCGAAATTCATCGCGCCGTCGCGTTGATAATTATGAATGCTGTCTTTCGGTCGGTTCACGGGCAGTTGGTGAAAATTGGTACCCAACCGATGCCGATGCGTGTCGGGATAGCTGAACAATCGCACCTGCAACAGCTTGTCGGGCGATGCCCAAATACCGGGGACAAAGTTTCCGGGTGAGAACGCCGCCTGCTCTATTTCGGTAAAATAATTTTGCGGATTGCGGTTCAACACGAACCGCCCCACGGGCATCAACGGGAATTCCTTTTGCGATATTGTTTTGGTGATATCGAAAATATCGTATTTGTATTTTGCCGCCTGTTCGGGTGTCAGAATCTGCACGAAAGCCGACCACGAAGGGAATTTTCCCATTTCGATATTGTCGTGCAGATCTCTCGTGGCATAATCGGGGTCCTTCCCCGCCAAATCCGTAGCCTGCGTGTCGGTCAGATTTTTAACGCCCTGATCGGTTCTGAAATGCCATTTAATCCAGAAATGCTCTCCTTTCGCATTGTACCACATATACGTGTGGCTCGAATAGCCGTGCATGTGGCGATATCCGTCGGGCGTTCCCCTGTCCGAAAACAAAATGGTTACCTGATGGATGCTTTCGGGCGTCAGCGACAGAAAATCCCAAAAAGCGTCGGCATCTTTCAGGTTCGAGCCAGGATGCCGTTTTTGGGTGTGAATGAAATCGGGAAACTTGATACCGTCGCGGATAAAAAATACCGGCGTGTTGTTTCCCACCATATCGTAATTTCCCTCGTCGGTATAAAATTTCAGCGCAAAACCGCGAGGGTCGCGTGCCGTATCGGCCGAGCCTTTTTCCCCGCCCACGGTGGAAAAACGGGCAAGCATTTCCGTCCGTTTCCCGACTTTGGAAAGAAAATCGGCGCAAGTGTATTTGGTTACATCGTGCGTCACCTCGAAATAACCGAATGCTCCGGCTCCTTTCGCATGAACCACACGTTCGGGGATGCGTTCCCTGTCGAAATGAGCCAGTTTCTCAACCGTATGGATGTCGGATAACAATGTCATCGTCGGATTTTGAGCGGTAAGCGACGCTTGGTCGTTATCCACGGGCGCTCCTTGGTTGGTTGTCAAAATCTTTTTTTCTTTATCGGACATAATTTTTTCGTTTTTAAGGATTTCACAATGTGTCATACTAT
>JAVBRP010000310.1:0-6288 GCA_031547815.1 Bacteroidales bacterium
GCATCGACCTTTTCCGTTGACGGAGTTTTTGCGCGAGAACAATATTCGAAAGATATTGGTGATAGAAGGGGATAAGCCGCAGGACATGAAACACGCGATTTATCCGACTTCGAGCATCGACTTTATCCGAAAGTTGAGAGAAGAAGCCGAAGACCTCAAAATTTATGCGGCTTTCGACCCGTATCGCAATAATATCCGTTACGAGCTCGAATATCTACGGCAGAAAATAGATGCCGGAGCAACGGGTTTTTTCTCGCAGCCGTTTTTCGATCTGCGTTTGCTCGAAATCTATTCCGAATACTTGGAAGGCAGCGAGGTATATTGGGGAGTAAGCCCCGTAACGGGCGAAAAATCGAAATTGTATTGGGAAACCCGCAACAGAGCCATCTTCCCGAAATCGTTCGTTCCCGATTTGAATTGGAATATCCGTTTCGGACGGCAAGTAATCGATTTTTGCCGCGAGCGCGACTTTAATCTCTACCTGATGCCCATCAAGACCGATTTGGCAAGTTACCTGAGAGGTTTGTTCGCCGAATGACCCGCGCAAAGCTGCGTTATAAGACCGGCGAATATGAAACATCCGTCAACAAATAATTAAACCCGGTTATGGATGCAAATTTACCGGGTTGATTTTCAACTGCCGATCGGTTTTAAGTCGTATATTTCAAAACAATAGAAAAACAATAAAATGATGACTTTTGAAGAAGTAATGCACGAATTGGAATCGCTTGCTACCGAGCAAACCAAGAAAATTTACCGGGCGCACGGCGTACGCGAGCCGCATTGGGGCGTTCCCACAATGGCGATGAGGCCGTTGGCGAAAAAAATAAAGCGGAATCAAGCGCTTGCCGAACAACTTTATGCTACGGGAAATTACGACGCCATGTATTTCGCGGGGATGATCGCCGACCCGAAAGTGATGACGGAAGCCGATTTCGACCGATGGATGGATGCCGCTTATTTTTTCATGCTGTCCGATTATGTGGTGGCGGTGAGCCTTGCCGAAACCGATTTTGCGCAAACCGTTGCCGACCGTTGGATAAAGAGCGGCGAAGAACTTCGTATGTCGGCGGGATGGGCTTGCTACGAGTGGCTTTTGGGTTCGCGTCCCGACAGTGAATTCGATCCCGAAAAAATCCGTGCGATGCTGAATGTTGCCGCAAACACCATTCACAACCAACCGAACAGAACCCGTTACGCAATGAACGGCTTTGTTGTCGCGGTCGGCGTTTCCTGCCTTCCGCTTCATGAGGAAGCGGTGAAAACCGCCGAAAAAATCGGGAAAGTGAAAGTAAGTACCGAGAAAGGGCCGGTTTCCGTTCCGGTTGCCGCGGAAGCCATTCAAAAAGCAAAAGATAAAAATCGCCTGGGGTTTAAGCGCAAAAACGTAAGATGTTGATTTTTTGAATATATATGTAAATTATATCCGTTTTTCTTTACCGGCCCCAAGATAAGCTTGACACCACAGTAGTATTGAATTGCAATAATTCATTATTTTGCCGCTTCAAATTAAAAGCGTATTTTCGCAAACTGAAAGTCCAAATATATTAGACTTGTGGTTGACAAAAGCAACAAAAATATCATTTTTGAACTTTATAAAAGTTCTCGTACAGTATTCAAAATAATGGACATTGCATTGTTGTTGAATATTGAAAAAACAAGCTCTTTGCGCAAAATTTTGAATTATTATGTGCAAACAGGAAAACTGCTGAACCCTCGCAAAGGTTTTTATGCCAAAGAAGGCTACAAACCCGAAGAATTGGCTTGTTTGCTTTATCCGCCAACCTATATTTCACTCGAATATGTTTTACAGCGGTCGGGTGTTATTTTTCAATACGACAGTGCAATAACCAATGTTTCGTATCTCACAAGAGAAACGGAAATTGGCAATTTAACTTTCCGTTACCGCCAAATAAAAGGAGAAATTTTAACCAATACCGCAGGCGTTATATTGAATAAAAATAACATAAATATTGCTACACCCGAACGTGCTTTTTTGGATATGCTGTATCTGAATAAAAATTTTTATTTTGATAATCTCCACATTTTGAACAAAAAAACGGTTTCAAACCTACTGCCTGTATATAGCTCGCAAATTCTCGCAAAGATGGCAAACGAATTATTATCAATATGATAGATATTGTTAAGCACAAATTTTATATGGTGCAGTTGCTGAAAGATATTTACAGCGATGCCGAATTAGCAAATTGTATAGGATTCAAGGGCGGCACCGCATTGATGTTTTTTTACGAATTGCCGCGCTTTTCGGTTGATTTGGATTTTAATTTGCTCGTACCCGAAAAAAATGATACCGTCTATCAAAAAATCCGTAAAATAGTGTTGAAATACGGCAAAATCCATGATGAAGCTCAAAAATTTTACGGCAACATCATTGTTCTTGATTATGGCACTGCGGAACGGAAACTGAAAATCGAAATTTCAAACCGGCAGAGCGATGACACATACAGTATTTGTAATTTGCTGGGCATCAGCATAAAAATAATGTCGCTTACAGATATGTTTTCTCACAAGCTTTGTGCATTACTTGATAGAAGCAGTGTTGCCAATCGCGACATTTTTGATTGTTGGTTTCTGATGAATCGACATACTGCTGTTAATCCGAAAATTATTGAACAAAGAATGAAAAAATCATTGTCGGACTATTTGCAAGACTGCATCAACACGATTGAAAATCTGCCAAATAAAAATCTGCTCGATGGTTTGGGCGAGTTGGTCAATCCGGAATTGAAGACATTTATTCGGAATAAACTTCGTTTGGAAACAATCGCTCTTTTACGGTTTTACAAAGAACTTCCGATCAAATAAAATGTCGATTTCTATCAATGACCATATTATAGAAACCGGGGATTTTATTTTGAACACGTTCCTTATTGCGATAACCCTCGATTGATATATACCGCCTCGCAGTTATTTTTTCATCGCTTCGGCTTTCATCGCCGGCGGCATTTTTTCGACGGCGTAACGTAGGGCGGTACGCGGCATCGCGGCTTTATGCTTCATCACAAAATCGAAAACTTCCTTCCGGTGCGCTTCGCTTGCTGCTTTGAGCATCCAGCCGTAGCCTTTCCGCACCAAATCGTCTTGATCGTGAAGCAACGTTGTTGCGATTTGAAAAATCTCGTCCAAAAACAACCCTTTGCGCGCGGGAACAATCAGCGTAACGGCCGCAGCGCGTCGCATCCAACGGTTACCGGATGTTGCAGCGCCTTTCAGCCGGGAAATATATTCGGGATACATTTCGATAAATTCGCCGACGGTGTGGTTGCACAACGTATCGCACGAAGCCCAATTGTTCACGTAGTTTTCGACCCACCGCTCAAACGTTTCGAAATCTTTTGCTTCATACTTCTTGTGCAAGGCGTATGACCACCGGCAGGCAATAAAAGATTCCTCCAGATAGCCCGACTTCCACAGCTCTTCGCACAAGGCGAATATCTCCGACTTGGAATTGTCTTTGATTTTCGAAAAGAAATCCTTGCCGATTTTATTCACAACAGGGACTTTTACGCCGAATGCTTTGATCGCTTCCTTGAAGAAATTTTGCGCCGTGCTTTGTGTCTTTTCATCCACACTTTTTATAAGTTCCTGCCGGACTTGTTCGAGAATTGTTTTCATTTGGCTTTTATATTTCGGTGTTCGTGTTTTACATCGGTCTCAGATTCTTGTTCAGGCGATCGATAATTTTGTTAAGCCTGTTTGCTTTCGTTTGATCCGATTTTGCATCCAGATACCATAAAGTATACGTTCGCCTGACCGAAGGCGACATAGCCGTAAAATTGGCGCAGGCGGGTTCAAAACCTTCTATTTTTCGAGCGAAATCGGCAATTTGTTCTTCCGAAATGATCGCCGTCGGCAGCATATCCCATTTGCCGTTATTCTTCGCTTCGTCAATTCTTGCGCTGCCGTATTCGGTCATCCTGCCTTGCGCTTCGAGCGCGGCAACGGTCGCTTTGTTGCGTTCAGACCATTTGCTGGTTTTCCGTCGCGGACAAAAATATTCGATGTACGTTTTGTCGTCAACGCTTTTCATTTGGCTGTCAATCCAGCCGAAACACAATGCTTCTTCAACGGCTTGGTCGGGAGTCAATGTTTTCGGGCCGTTCTTTTTCCCGAAAATCAACCATATCCCCTCATTCGCGGAATGGTTTTCCGAAAGCCACCCCCTGAACGCTTCCTTGTCGGGAAAAAGAATTCGGTTATCGGTTCGCTTTTGCGGCTTCATAAAGATTCGGTGCATTTTGTGCATTCATCGAGCCTATTTTTTGAAAAACTTCGCGATAGCGTTTGATTATTTGGCTTTCCGCATCGTAAAAATCGCTACCGCAGCCGATGTAACCGCGCCCATGCCCATTCCCCACATAAGTCCCTGAAAAATATAGTTTTTTATGCCGAAATAGCTTTCGGCTGCTTCGCGGGTCATTTTGCCGTTATCGACCGCGTATTCGATGGCGTTCGGGAAAAATTCGGGCGTGATGACGTATGTCGTGATGCATTGTGTCAGCGGACTGAGCACGGTTACCATCACCGAAATAATCAGTCCCGACACGAATCCCTGCATATAAGTCATCGAACCGTTATAATAATTCTTGCGTTTATCCGACAGGGCAAACACATATACGGCAATAGCGGGAATGGCAAAAAACATGCTGTAACTTTCATGCTTATCGATGTGCCGGTCGTGCAGCCCGACCAATTTTTCGCCAGCCATCCACAAAAGTCCCATTGCGGCGAAAACTAACGCCCATTTGATTTCGATTTTAAATTTTTTCATGATTATTAAAGTTTTACGAATTTATCTATTTTGTCAATTTGAAAATCATAAACGGACTTTTATCCGGGTCGAATGCCGCGTAATCATAACCCGCCCCCGCTTCCGGCAACGGTACGAAAACGCGACCCGTGCCGCACATCAGTTCCAATACGGGTTTATCGGTATTCTCGGTTTCCTGCAAAAAGAAAGGGACATCGAAGTTTACGTTTACATAAAAGTCGTAAATATCGGCCACCTTATCAAAATCAATCGGTTTTTCCATACATTGCTCCCTCTACAAACTTTTGCAAATGTACGGAATAATGTTGTTCGGTGAACAGGTAAACCGAGCTTTACGATACGCCTATTGACGTGGTTGTTCTACGGACAATTTCGGTAAAAAATTTCCCGTCGGGGAAATAACGTCAATAGAACGGGGCAACAAGAACAGTTATACTTCGCGCGGTCAAGTTTTGTGATATTCCTCTTTGCGTCTCAGCGCCTTTGCGAGAGGTAATATCACGCAAAGACGCCAAGGCGCGAAGCACAAAATATCTCCGCGTGAAGTATAAATTGCCCGTATGAGCATTAACCGACGAAGCATCCGAATGGTTATCTCCTGCGGAGAATCGAGATGCCGGGCGCCCTGATTGTTCTATTGACGTTGATGCCCCGGCGGGCATGCTCATCAGAACCGGGAATTTTATATTGAACACGTTCCCGAGAATATTTTGTATAACATTTCTCCACGCAATACGTATACGCATAAAACAACCTTAAAATAATAAAAATTATGTCGAGCACATCCGAAACCGGCCATGCCAAAAATGTGGCCAACTTCAGTACATTAATCGTAACACTCGAAGGACTTGGCGAAAAGTACAACCCCTCGAAAGAAAGTATAAAACTTACCGCACTGCGCAACGTAGAAACCCGTTGCAACGATGCCGTGTTGAACTTCAAAGCGGCGCAACCCTCGTATATAAGGGCCGTAAGCGACCGCGACGAAACCATAAAACCGTTGAACAAGCTCGTTACCCGCATCGTTAACGCGCTGATGGCCACCGATGCTCCCGAACATATCGGCCGGGCAGCGCAATCGTTGGCCAAAAAGATTGCCGGCACGCGAATCGGCGCCGCAAAAACCGAAGAACAAAAACAGGCGTTAGCCGAAAAAGGAAAACCCGTCCGCGAAGTATCCACTTCGCAAACAAGTATCGACAACCGGCTCGACAACTTCGACAAACTCATCAAATTGCTCGAAAGCACGCCCGAATATACCCCCAACGAAGAAGAACTGCAAACGGCAAGCCTCGCAGCGTTATACAACAAATTAAAAGAACATAACCATGCGGCGGTAACCGGTTCAAAAGCAATCGACAATGCCCGTACGGCCCGCAACGAAGTGCTCTACGACCCCAAAACCGGTATCATCGCCACCGTACAAGCCGTAAAGAAATATTTAAGATCGGTGTTTACCGTCGGAAGCCCGCAATACAAGCAAATATGTAAGCTTA
>JAVBRP010000151.1:0-7505 GCA_031547815.1 Bacteroidales bacterium
GTTCGACATCGACGGTTATCCGCGCGCCGAAGCGTCGGCGGTGATGCCCGAAGCGCCGAAAGCGGAACGTCCGCAATTGGATTTGAAACAATCCGTTACCAAGAAACATCCATACGATGTGTATCCGTTCGGGGAATCGCATGACCGCTTTTCCGAAGAAACGTTTTTTCCGATGATCGTTCCGTTAACCGATAATTCCGCCGATCGCGATTATTATTTGATCCGACTGTACAATACCAACAGTTCCGACGATTATACCGAAGCGTTTTCGGCATGGCTCGGCGTGAGCAATCGTGCGTTGATTCAGGACAATCCCGATTTGGAAATCGGTGAGTTCTTATTGGAAAGCGAAACGGACGTTTTTATGTTCAACCGATTGGTATTGTCCGACATGTCGTTTGCCGGCGCTGCGGGCGAGTTGGATTTGTTGATACCCAAAAGCATGGTATACGATTACGGGCCTCCTCCGTGCAAAGACCCGCAGCAAATATTGCGTACGGAGTTTTCCGTATCGCACATATCGCCCGAAGCATATTCGTTCTACCGCAGTTTGGTGCTTCAAAACCGAGGCGTGAGTTTTTTTACCGAACCGGTTTCCATCATCTCGAATTTCAAAAACGCTTACGGCTGTTTTTCCGTTTGCAACACAGTGCGCTTTACGCTGAGCGAAGCATATTTCTGCGGAACGTACGGTTATGATGCAGTTCCGTAAATGCACAATGGCTAAGAAACCGGATGTACAAAAGGATTTACCGTTTACGATACCACCCGGCTTTGCCCGACTTTACACTTGAGTCCGCTCCGAAAAGCACACAATGCGCCGGTTTCACCCCTGAAAGATAATGACTTCGTCGAGCTTGCAAGCTCGGTTTAGGGGCAAAACGACTTTTCGGAGCGGACGCAAACTTTAAACTCGAAACCCGAAACTATGGCGTCAACGCAATCGGGAAATCGGGCATGCTTTGCGGAATGATGGTTGTGGGCGCCTGTTTGCCTTGCGTCAGGCTTTTCACCCTTTGCGTGATGTAGGCATCCAATGTTTTGATGGAGATGCTTTTATTGTTGAACAGGTCGGCTTTGCCTTCGATGCCCTCCACCAGCGCTTTGGTGAAAGCGCCGTTGTTCCACGAAGCGTCTTCGAGCGAATATTGCCGCCCTGTGGACGAAGTAAACACCACCGCCCCGTTTTCGGCGCCGGCCAACTCGTTGACCATCCCCACAAGATCGGCTGCCGCGCGCTGCGTGCTTCCCATCACGTTGCCCGAATGGCAGGCATCCATGTAAACGATAATTTTTCCGGCAACGGCCGAAACGGTTTGCTGAATATCGGTATAGTTGACGCAAGTGGTGCGGATCCTTTCGAGATCGGCATTTACCGGCAAGTAGAAAAAAGTGCCCACATTGTCGTTGACCCCGTGCCCCGCAATAAACAGCATGGCTACGTCTTTGTTAGTCGTTTCGCGGGTCAGCCAATCCAATCCGTCAAGAATATTTTCTTTGGAAGCCTGTTTGTCGGTCAACAATTTAATCACCACATCGCCATACAGTCCGCCCTTTTGCGGTTTCATCGCGTTGGCAAAGTCTGTGGCGTCTTTGGCGGCAAAATTCAGGCGCAGGTCTTTGTTGTTGTATTCGCTCACCCCGATGGCCAACACATACAATTTGGGCTTGAACAGCATTTCCAAATCGGTTTTCCCTTTCCATTTCAGGCTGACGGATACCGGGACGCTCGGGCCGAACGTGTTTTTGGCGATCAGCGATACTTCGCAATCGCGCGACGGGACTTCCACCGTCACCTCGTTTTTGCCCGGATTGGCGGTGGTGAGCAGTTGCACGGGACGGCCGTCGACCAATACCTTCACCGATTGCAGCTTTTCGTTGCCCGGAAGGCGCACATTATATTCGATGGTTACCTTTTGCGCGGTTATTTCGCTTTCGGGCCGCGGGCTGATGATCGAAACGTCGGGGGGCAACGCTTCGGCAATGGTTACCGGCTTTTCCGCTTCCGGCGGCTTGGGCGTTTCGGTTTGCGGAAGACCGCTTGCGGCCGTTTGCGCCGTTTTATCGATGTCGAAACCGAGCGCGGCGCTGATCACCTCCGGACGATAGAACGAGTTGCGGAATTGCGAGACGGGGTAGAAGTTCGCGGCGCGATCCTTCCCCTGATTCAAATGCCAGCCGATCAAATCCTCGGCGCCCATGGCGCAATCGTAATAGCCGGCATCCGTCCACAGCGCCCAACGCCGATTGTCGGGATGCGTGAAAAGAGTCAATAACTTACGGCCGTCGCTCATGCGATACCAGCAAACGGTTCCGTCGCTGAAAGCAGCCACCGCTGTTTGTCCGTTGCCGGTAATCTTCACGGCTGCACACTGATCGACGATCGGGCGTTTCCAGACAATTTCTCCCGCTTGATCCAAGCAATAAATGTTATTGTCCGCCCCGAAAACCATCCGTTCCCCGCTCGGCAAAACGTCCACGCATTGGCTCCGTTCGTCTTTTTCCAAAAAGTTCAATACCTTGTTGTTCAAAAGCGGAGTGGCGCCGTTCTCCCATCCGCTGATCCGTATTTTATTGCGGTCGCTTCGGGTGCTGTACGCCGGATAGGCCGACGGCGCCGTTGTCAACTCGCGATCGGTCAACGAAAAAAACAACACATCTTTTTCCACGGAGTACAAACCGATGCGCGTACCGTCCTCGTTTACCTGAAACGATTTCCGCTGCCGCGAAGTGTATCGGGTGACGTCGGCCGTGCGTACGTACGTTTGCGTCGTATTGCCGATCAGCCATTGCGTGAGCGATTTGCTGTCCTTGGTGATGCGTCCGATTTCGGGATAGGAAGTGCAAAAGACGACCGAACCGTCGGGCAAGGCTTTCAGCCCGGTAATGTTGCTTTTGGCCACGGCAAAATCGCTTACGCCCAACATATTGATGGTTGCCCCTTGCCATGAACGAATTCGGAATTCGTTGAACGCTTTATAATTTCCGGCGGCATACCTGTCGCTCTCCGAAGAAAAGGAAACCGCGGTAAACGGCTGCTTCACCGTGATGGCTGCCCCGATGGACATGTCCACGCGCTTCAAGGTTTCCGCATCCAGCAAAAGCACCGCATGCAGATCGGCGCAGGCGACCATCAGTTGGTCTCCTTTGGGCGACCAGTCGACGCTTACGGGTTCCTTTCCCGAAGGCAACGTTTGCACTTTCTTCAATTTGTAAGCGTTGTCGTATATTCGGATATATCCGTCGTCGGAAACTACGGCTAATTCGCCTTTCGAAGAGAAAGCCATGCTGCGTGCCGCACTGCCGTATCCGACCAATTCGCGCACCCGTTTCCGGGTTTTGACGTCGATGATACTTACGCCTTGCGACCCGCCGAGCGCGGCAAACAGATATTTTCCGTCGGGCGAAAATTTCAAATCCAAAATCTCGCCTTCCAAACCGTCGACCGCAGCGAGCATATCGCCCGTGGTCGTTTCGAAAATATAAATGCTGAACTGTTGTTTCTTTGCATATAAAGTGCGTGTGCCGACAACGATTTTGGTGCTGTCGCCCGCATTCCATGTACTTCCGGTTTGACCACCCGTGGCGGCAATGTTACCGTCGGGCGACAAAGCGCAGGCGAACAACCGGCCTTCGTTGCCGTAACCCACCGGCGGACGAAATGTCCGTAAACGGGTTCCCGTAGATGCATCCCACAGCCGAGCGGTTTTATCGTCGGAGCAAGTCAGCAAAAATTGCCCTTTGGCATCGGTTTCTATACGATTGATCGTTGCGCTGTGCATGTCGGTATTGAGCATCAATATCGGCTCCTTGGGCTGAGCATGCAGCCAACCCCCTGTCGATAACAATAAAATCGGAAGCAAAAAGCGTTTCATAACAAAAGTCCGTGCGGTACTGCATTTGAGTGATAATGACGCAAAAATAGTATTTATTTTCCGAATAAGTGCACGGTAAAATGAATATTCAATGTTGTCTCTCGCCCGGTTTTTGTATTTTTGCGGAAACCGTCGAGTCAAATATCAAATAAATTTCAAAATCACGGCAAGAATATGAAAGTAATATAATTTTATGGAATATTACAGTGCGCAAGAATTATTTGAATTGCTGAACCAACAGGATGAATGCGATTGGATAGAAGCAAAAGGGGGGCATGAAAGTTCTCATTCCATGATGGAAACGGTGTGCGCTTTTGCCAATGAACCGAGGTTAGGCGGCGGTTATATTTTAATGGGGGTTGCAGAAGCCGGGATATCTTATTTCCCGCAATATAAGACTCGGAAAATTGATGATCCGGATAAATTCCAACGAGATTTTGCCGCTCGGTGCAGTTCGATGTTTAATATGCCCATACGTCCGAAAGTCAGCGTTGAAAATGTGAATGGCGATACCGTTATCAAAATACGAGTGGATGAGCTTGCTTCGAAACAAAAGCCTTTATATTTCAAATCCGGCGGCCTGCCCGGCGGAGCGTACAGGAGAATCGGTTCTACCGATCAACGTTGTACGGAAGACGATATGCATATTTTCTATGCGGACTATGGCAGTTTTGACCAAGTACCCGTCAAAGGCACAACTCCGGATGATGTGGATGAAAATGCCTTAAAAAGATACCGTGCATTGAGAGAAAAGGTAAATCCGGCGGCGGAAGAATTAAGTTTTACCGATAGCGAGTTGTTGGAAGCATTAGGATGCGTGAATCGTGAAAACAAGTCGGAACTTAATTTAGCGGGATTGGTTCTATTCGGCACCGCCAAAGCACAACGTTCGCATTTTCCCATGTTGCGGTTAGACTATATTCGTGTGCCGGGAAATACATGGGTCGAGAATCCGGACAATCGTTTTACAACCATCGATATGCGCGGCCCGCTGTTGACATTGGTATTCCGAGCCATAGATGCAGTCAATTCCGACCTGCCTAAAGGATTTCTTTTGCCGGAAGAAAGTATCCAAGCCGCTTCCGTGGGGCTACCCACCAAAGCGCTCCGAGAGGCTATTGTAAATGCCGTTATGCATCGTTCTTACAGGGAACACTGTCCGGTGCAGGTAATTCGCTATGACAACCGTATCGAAATAATAAATCCGGGATATTCCCTTAAATCGGAAGAACTTTTGGGAGAGCCGGGCAGTGAAACAAGAAATCCTTTCATTGCAGCCGTATTTCATGAAACAAACTTGGCGGAAACAAAGGGTTCGGGTATTCGGGCCATGAGAAAATTGATGACACAGGCCCGGTTAGCGCCTCCGACTTTTGAGTCGGATAGGAACGCGAACCGATTTATATCCAGACTATTATTACACCATTTTTTGAACGAGGAAGATTTGATTTGGTTGTCCGCATTTGCAGAATATGACTTAACGGATAGCCAAAAACAAACTTTGATTTTTGTTCGAGAGGTGGGTGCGATCGACAATCAAACTTACAGGCAAATGTCTGATTGCGATACATTAAAAGCAAGCAGTGAATTAAGGTTGCTTAAATCTTATGATTTTTTAATTCCTAAAGGAAAAGGCAAAGCTGCTTATTATGTGGCAGGTACGAAATTAAGTACACCACCTCAAGATTTAAGTACACCACTTCAAGATTTAAGTACACCACCTCAAGATTTAAGTACACCACCTCAAGGGCTTAGTACACCACCTCAAGAACTTTTAGAACGAATTGAGCAATTAAATCAGCGGGAACACGATGAGACAAAAGTTCAAAACCTTATTCAAGAGTTGTGTTCAATTCGCCCTATGAAGGCAATCGAAATAGCCGATTTTTTAAAAAAAGGTGAAAGCTATGTAAAAAGGAAGTATTTGAGTGAAATGATTAAAAGAAAAAAATTGATATATCTGCATCCCGAAATGATCAACCATCCCGAGCAGGCTTATAAAACAGATAAATCTTGAAATCCCGGAACCATAAACTTTAAACTCCCAACCCTCAACCCCCAAAAATATGCTTTGTATCAATGATCATCACACCGACCCCTTTTTTAATTTGGCTGCCGAAGAATATGTATTGAAAAACTTTACGGAAAATTTTTTTATGCTGTGGCGCAACGAACCTTCGGTGATTGTGGGCCGTCACCAAAATTCGTTGGCCGAAATAAATGTAGATTTCGTTCGCGACAACAACATAAAGGTGGTGCGTCGGCTATCGGGCGGCGGTGCGGTTTTCCATGATTTGGGCAACATCAATTTCACTTTTATAGAAAGTGCGGAAGGCGATAAGTTGATCGATTTTCATAAATACACCCGACCGGTTATCGATGTGTTGCAACAATTGGATGTCGACGCCCGGTTTGAGGGCCGCAACGATTTGACCATCGACGGCAGGAAGTTTTCGGGCAACGCCGAGCATGTGTTTCGCAACCGGGTGCTGCATCACGGCACTCTGTTGTACGATTCGGAACTGACCGATCTTTCGGGAGCTTTGAAGGCCAATCCCGCGAAATTCAACGACAAAGCCGTAAAATCGGTGCGAAGCCGCGTAACCAACATCGCCGGGCATCTTCGGGAACCGTTGGCGCTGGAACAATTCAGGGATTTGGTGTTTCGCTGCATGACGGAAAATTATCCCGACCGAAAACCGTACAGTTATACTGAGGCCGATATTGCGGCCATTTCTCGCTTGCGCGACGAAAAATATTCCCGTTGGGAATGGAATTTCGGGCAATCGCCGAATTACAACATGGTAAAAAGCATACGGTCAAACGGTGGTCATGTGGAAATTCACCTCGATGTGCAAAACGGCGTGATACGTCATGCGCGTGTTTTCGGCGATTTTTTCAATATCGGCGACATTGCCGATTTGGAACGGTTGCTGATCGATACGCCTCACAATGAAATGGATATCCGCAAGAAAATGGATCAAATCGTTTTATCCGATTATATGGTCAACGTGACGGTAGACGAATTTATTTCCGCGATGTTTTAGTTTCGTGCAAGCCCGGAAATGAAAAAAGACCTGTCGGGGTTTTTAACCGACAGATCTGTACCTTAAAATGATATATTTTCCGTTTTAAGAAATATTGTACGGGAATCGTTGTACGCGCGACAACATGGAATTGGCTTCGTCGTCGTTTTTGAATCGTTCGCGGATCGGGTCCCAATACAATTTGCGCGGCAGTTTCATGGCAATGTGTTGAAGCAAACAGGAAGAACACGAACGATGCGCGATTTCGGCATTCGTGATGGGCTGCTTGCGCGCTTTAACTGCCTCTAACCAATTGAGATGATGTTCCGTGCTCACTTCCAAATGAATTTCGTCCGGGCCAATTTTAGATGTCAATATCTTCGGATCGCTTGCCTGCAACGCCTTCGATGCGGTTGCCGATGCGGGATCGTTGGCCGTTGCCGAATAATTGCCGCGACACACAAATATCCAGCCTTTGGTACCCGTGAAAAGTACTCCGTTGGGCTTTTCCTTAGTGTTCACCATTCCGTAAACCTTTACTCCGTTGGCGTACAGCATTTCCGAAGAGAAATTTCCGTGCACGTCCCATAATCCCGAAGTCGGA
>JAVBRP010000088.1:0-19422 GCA_031547815.1 Bacteroidales bacterium
TTCGAGTATCTGAAAGACAACCGTTGGGAGTGGACCGAAAAGATCGACGGCACCAACATCCGCGTGAATTTCGACGGCAACGAGGTGCTGTTCGGCGGACGTACATCCAAAGCCGACATTCCCGCGCATCTGCTCGAAAAATTGAAGGAACTGTTCCCGAAAGAACTGATGGCCTCGGTGTTCGAACCGAAAGACCCTTCCATACCGATGAACGTGACGCTATACGGCGAAGGCTACGGCGCCAAAATACAGAAAGGAGGCAATTACTTGGGAAAAGAAGTCGGATTCATCCTTTTCGACATACGAATCGGCGAGTGGTGGCTCAAACGCACGGATAACGAGGCTTTTGCCGAAAAGCTGGGTATTCCGATCGTGCCCGTCATCGGTTACGGAACGTTGCAGGAAGCCGTCGATTATGTGTTTGTCGGTTTCAA
The DNA here is from genome assembly GCA_031547815.1 of Bacteroidales bacterium. Classification (GTDB taxonomy): domain Bacteria; phylum Bacteroidota; class Bacteroidia; order Bacteroidales; family UBA4181; genus JAIRLS01. The sequence goes on from JAVBRP010000088.1 coordinate 435, forward strand.
ATCGACCATCGCACAAAACAAGGATTACGACGCCGAAGGCTTGGTGCTCAAGCCCGCCGTCGACCTGCTCGACCGCGGTGCGCGCCGCATCATCACCAAAATCAAAACACGCGATTTCGGGAACAAGGGTTGATCTTCGACAGCTTGAGAGGGATTGTTTCCGGCTTCGAACCTTTTTCAAAGCGCGGCGTTCCTTGATATGTATGAAGACTTGTTTTTTTTCGATATTCTTCGTGTGTTTGTATCACGCGGCTGCTTTTGCGCAACACGGCGGCACGTTGCACTACGGCGGGCAATTGTCCGGTTGGGTACAATACGCTCCCGACCAAGATTATACGCTGCTTCTCGGAGGCCGCTATATTCCTCAACTCGGTTATACGCTGCCGTTGGCAAAGAACACGCAAACGTTGCGAGCTTTCGCGTCCCTGAATATTTACGGAACCACGTCCACAGCCGATTTCGACAGCGCCCGCAACGACGGGAAAATAGACCCGTACCGCCTGTATGTCGAATGGAAACGAAGCGGTCTGACGTTGACGGGCGGCTTGCAGGAACTGCGGTTCGGTTCGGCAAAGATGTTCCGCTCGGTAGCGTGGTTCGACCGCACCGACCCGCGCGATCCCCTGCAATTGTCCGACGGAGTGTGGGGGCTTACGGGCCGGTATTATTTCCCCGGCACAAAATTGAATCTTTGGGCGTGGTTTCTTTACGGAAACAAGGGTCCCAAAGGCACCGACTTTTTGCCGACCAACCAAGGCATCCCCGAGATGGGCGGCCGGCTGCAATGGAAATATCCGGCCGGCAACATCGGCCTTTCCTATCATTTTCGCCGCGTGGATACCGATTATTATTTGGCGGAATACAATTGGGTGCGTGAACATCGTTTCGGCTTGGATGCCCGTATCGATTGGCGGGTAGGCGTAACCGTCGAAGCGACAAACATTCAACTTTCCGAAGACGCCGGCATCTACACCCACCAATCGATGGCCACTTTGGGGTTGGACTATACCTTCAGGCTCGGCAAAGGCTTGAAAACGGACTTTGAACAATTTGTATCGTCGCTCAACGAACAAACGTTCCCATTCGACAATACCGTAACCTTTTCGGGATTGTCGCTGACCTACCCCGTTGCCCGCGCCGACGATGTTATTTACATGTTGTATTATGATTGGACAGACCGGCGGTGGTACAATTACATCCGATGGTCGCACCGGTTTAAATTCCTGACATTACATACCATGGCTTTTTGGAATCCGACCGAATACGAAATCGAGCGCATTCAATCCATTGCCCGGCAGCATTTGCTCGGAAAAGGCGTACAGGTAATGCTCGTGTGGGACCACCGGTGAGATGAAGAACGATGCATGAGGTCGCTCGGGCGATAATCCCTTCGCCAAAAAACAGAGCATGCGCGCCCGAAGCGAAATTTTTGTTTGGCGGTTTCGCCATAAAAATGTAGTTTTACCATAAATTTCATCACTTAAACAAATCACCATGAGAAGAGTATGTATCATTGCGTTGGCATGTTGCGTGTCGACATTTGCTTTCGCGCAAAAAGTTTCGAAACAGGAGGTATTGAATACCATTAAAAAGGTAGCGGATAACGTGATCAAGAACACGACGTATATGTATTACGATCGGGCTGCGGGCGAGATGGTTCCCGATATTCAAAAATACGGGTACAATAAAAACGTGGTGCCGCAAAACGGCTACAACGACTGGAAATATTGGAACGGCGTGATCCATATCGGGTTCAACATGCTCGGCGAAGCAACCGGCGAAGCGAAATACCAAAATTATACCCGTAAGAATTTCGAGTTCTTTTTCAAGGATTATCAATACCTGAAATCGAAATACGACGGAAAAAATCAATGGGGATTTCCGCTGGCGCAGGGTATCAATATTACCGAACTGGACGATTGCGGCGCTATGGGCGCAAGTTTGGTCGAATTGTACATGACCGACAAAAAGCCCGAATACAAGGCGTATATCGATGCCGCTTCCGAACACATCATGAAGAAACAGATGCGTTTGCCCGACGGCATTTTCTCGCGTCCGAAACCGTTCCACAACACCGTGTGGGCCGACGATCTGTACATGAGCGTTCCTTTTATGGCGCGCATGGCTAAATTGACGGGCGATTCGAAGTATTTTGACGAAGCGGTCAAGCAAGTGGTCTTGTTTCACAAGCATCTGCTCGACGAACGGGTCGGCTTGATGTGGCATTGCTACTACGACGACGTGAAGGCGCACGGCGGCACTTACTGGGGTCGCTGCAACGGTTGGATGATGATGGCTACGGCCGATTTGCTGCGCTACCTGCCGCAAAATCATCCCAAACGCAATGAAATTATTTCTTTATTGACCCGTCAGATTTTGAACACGGCGCAATACCAAAGCCAAACGGGCCTGTGGCATCAAATACTGAACAAGGAGGATTCGTATTTGGAAACTTCGTGCACGGCCATGTTCACCTACTCGGTGGCGTTGGCGGTCAACAACGGCTGGATTGCCGAACGTTACACAACCATCGCCTTGGCCGGTTGGAGAGGCATTCTGACCCAAATAACTTCCGAAGGCGCCGTTACCAATATCTGTATGGGAACCGGAACGGGCGACGACATTAAATTCTATTACGATCGCCCCGCTCCGTATAACGACATACACGGGTTGGGAGCCATATTTCTGGCAGGATTGGAAGTGGCCAAGCTGGCGGAAAAATAGAAGATGATCGGTGATGCAGCGCTTACAATGACGCAGTCGGAAACCTGCCGGGTTTGACTTCGTCGAGCACGTAAACTCGGTTTCAAAACCCAATAGGTCGGCCGCGTCATCAAGGTTTTTTGCTCTTTTAAAAGAGCGGACACTCGGCGTGACGGCGGTATTTTTCCTCTCGCAAATCGACGAGAACGGAAAATGCCGTTTTTTTACCTCTTGCAGACTTGCAGGAACCAAGAATTCCGGTATTTTTGTTTCCCGCAGACTTGCGAGCGACGGGAATCAATGATTCTTGTTTCTTGCAGACTTGCGAGACCCGAGAATCATTGATTCTTGTTTCCCGCAGACTTGCGAATGCCGGGAATCAATGATTCTTGTTTCTTGCAGACTTGCGAGACCCGAGAATCATTGATTCTTGTTTCCCGCAAACTTGCGAGCGCCGGGAATCATGTTTTTCCGATCATTTTCACATCGCGTAACACGCCGCAGGCTTTTACAATTTCCATGTTATTTTACCGTTTTTGCATTTTTTTGTATTTTAGCACCGTTATTCGGAAATCTTAAAGGGCGGCGGCGCGTGAAGGCGTCCGGCTCTTTTATCGTTCATATATGGCCAAGACTTTAGAACAAAAAATGTGTCGTCGTTCGCGGGGGTATTCTTTCGTGCGAAACGTATTTGTCCGCCCGCTGTTATATGTTTTTTACAGGAACGTCGACATAATCGGTGCGAAGGCCGTTCCCGACGAGGGGCCGATCATTTTCACGCCGAATCACCAAAATGCATTGATGGACGCGTTGGCTATTCTTTGCACCAAAGACCGTCAGCCGGTTTTTATGGCGCGGGCGGATATATTCCAAAAGCCGCTTATCATCAAAATACTGCATTTTCTGCGCATTCTTCCCGTTTTTCGCAAACGCGACGGCGGCAGTTCGTCCGACAACAACCAAGAAACGTTCGATATAATATTGAAAGTGTTGCACCGCGGACAAGCGGTCGGGATCATGCCCGAAGGCACGCACAACGAAGTGAAGCATTTGCGGGTGCTGCAAAAAGGCGTATTCCGTTTGGCCATGCAGGCGCAAGAGGCGTACGGAAATCGCCCGACCGTCAAAATTGTTCCCGTAGGGCTTGAATACAGCAGCACCGACAAGTTCCGCAGCGACTTGATCGTCAACTACGGAAAAGCCATCGAAGTATCCGACTTTTACGACCTGTATGTCGAGAATCCTGCCCGGGCTTTCAAACTGATGCAGGACACCTTGTCGGAAAAGATGAAGGACGGGATGATCGACATCGAGGAGGAAACGCATTACCGCGCGATAGAGCGGATCCGCGTCTATTACCTGAGCGATGCGATGCGACGTCTCGGCTTGAACGATCGCAAGGCGATAGATCGGCTGCATGCGCAGCAAAAAATTATTGCCGCCGTGCAGCAACTAATCCTTACCGAACCGGAAGCCGGAGCGGCTTTATGCGCGCAAATCAACGATTACGATGCAGGTATCGAGAAGCAACATTTCAGCGATCGCACGGTGGAACGCCAACCGTATTCATTCTTCGGGCTGTTGCTGCAAACGACGATTGCCCTGCCCGGCATTCCCCTTTGGATGGCAGGTTTGGCGTTTAATTATATCCCGTACAAAGTGTCCGCCGTTTTTTCCCGCAAGGTAAAAGATCCGCAATTTGTCAGTTCGGTGCAGTTTGTGATCGGGCTGGTGCTTTACCCCCTCTGTCACGCAATCGTCATCGCACTTCTGATCATTTTCGTTCCGTGCGTGTGGGGCAAAGTGTTGATGCCGCTTACGATTGTTCCGTTGGGGATATTTGTTTTCGAATATTTCCGGCACGTAAAAAATCTTGCCGCCCGTTGGCGTTTTTGGAACGGCAAACGCCGTAAGAACCCGACGATCCGGCAATTGATCGAATTGCGGAAAAGTATCTTCGGTAAAATGAATGATGTATTGAAATAAACCGTTACCACGGCTTCCATCGGAAGAAACGCAGTCTGCTTCTCACGTAAGTGGTGTTGATCGGAACGTTGTACGAAAGCCACACTTCGTGCGAACCGTCGTTGTAGCTGTTCAGGTTATCGATTCCGTATTCGTACGAATAGCTGAGACGAAACACCCTGTAAATATTGATGCCCAACGCCAAGCCCGCCGTTCCGGGATTTCGGTATATCATGTTGACGCAAATGTTATTGTTGTAACGAAAAGCGACATTCACCTCGTAAGTATTCAACTTTTGCGCATTGTGCCAAGTGAATCCCGGAATGAAATCCCAATACTTGTTCATCGGCACTTTGCCGCGCGCATAAGCATAGATGTTGCGCATCGGCTTCACCAGATTCCCGTCTTCGAAAGCATTGATGAGATGCGTCACCGAAGCGCCGACTTCAAAAAACCGCGCGTTGAACTCCAATCCGAAATCGAAATCGGGCGATATCTTCGATTCTTTGATTCCGGTGATAACTTCGTCGTTTTTATCCAAATCAAAAAAATCCGATTCGTCGTACACATTATTGAGTATCCCCATCCCTAAACCCAACGACAGAAAAGCATCTTCCTCGAAAGGAATGAAATAAGCATAATTGAGTTTGAGATTTTGCGAACACTGCGGCCCGAATTTATCGTTGATCCACGAAAGCCCGAACCCCGAACGAATTTCCTTGACAAAGCCGCTTCCGATGATTGCTTGCGTTGACGGTCCCGGAAACCCGACCCATTGCTGACGTACGCCTCCCGCAAGATTAATATCGCCCCATTTTCCCGTCGCGGCGGGATTGATCGTTCCGCGATAGTTCGTCTGTTGCAGGAACATGGGATCGCTTTGCGCGTACGATACAAATGTCGCGCAAAAGATAAATACGGATATGTAAAGAAACTTTCTCATATCAACTGCGTCATCTTTTCAGCGTTACGGTTCCCTTATACACCCTGAACTCGCCGTTGTTCATGGTGCGCCGCACCACATACAAATAAGTCCCCTGCGGAAGCGGCTTGCCCTTGTAAAAACCCGTCCAACCGTCGGTGCCCTTATACAGCAATTCCCCTGCCCGGCTGAAAACCATCAGATCGAAACCTTGCAGGAATATTTCGTTCTTGCCGTCCTGATTGGGCGTAAACACGTTCGGCAATCGCTTGCTTTCCACATATATTTCCAACTGATCCTGCGCCACGCAATAATTAATGTCGGTGGCAAACACGCGGACAATGTAAGTGCCCAACTCGGCCATGAAAGCCAATTGATTGTTCAATCCCACTTCCTGCATCACCTCATTGTTGAGCAAAAACTTGTAACTCGCAAAACCCGAAGTCGCCTCCACCACCACTTCGTCGCCTTCCATGATCTCATCCATGCGGCCGTCATACTCGAGTTTTACCGGTTGCACTTCCAATACCGTAATATCGATGCCTTTTGTCCGGGAAGTAACCCCGTCATTAACCGTCAATTCGTACCTCGTGGTCACCAACGGATAATCCTCCAACACGGCATGTGTCCACGGGCGCGGCGACCATGAATAAGTATATTTTCCGGTTCCTCCGCTCACCACCGGAGTTATCGTTACGGCTTGGCCCGAACATATTTCGTAACCCGGCGATACCCGCAACGCCACTATTTCCAACGGACGATACGGATGCCGCACCAAAACCTTGAACCGACACACCGAAACATTCCCCGCAGTATCGGCAATTTCGTGCGCGACGATGGTTTCGCCCAACGGAAACACCGATCCGGATTCCAATCCCGATGTGCGCGTAATCTTCACCACGCCGCAATTGTCGGTATAGCTCATGTTGTAGTCGACAACGGCGGAAGTAACGTCGTCGTTAACCACTATTTCGATGTCGTCGGGGCAGGTTCCTTTCGGGAATTCCATATCCTTGACGGTGATGCTTTGCACGGCTTTTTCCGTATTGTGCACCGTGTCGGCCACCCACCACGTAATGGTGGTGCTTCCCAGCGGATATTGCGCCGGCGGTGCGGGACTTATGAAGACATTCAATTTATCGGCAGGCGTGCAGTTATCGCTGACGACGGGACGCCCCGTCTGAACGTTTGTCGCATAGCAAACCCCGTCGTTTGTGCTGACGACGACATTTTCGGGCGCAACGATTGTCGGTTTTTCAACGTCTTCGACAGTGATGATAACCGTTTGCGGATACAGGCTTTCGCAATGTCCCGCATATTCGAGCGTGACGTAATAGGTCGTATTTACCGTCAAAGCGGGTGTCACGAACGGATTACCGACGTATGGTATGTCCGATTTATCGTTGTTCCTATACCACCTGAAAACGGGAGCGGTTACGTTTGCCGATGCCTGAATGGTCACGGCATTGTAGGGACACTGTGTCGGTATGGCCGGAATCGAAATCAAACTCTCGTCGGCTCGGTCTTTTATCGTTACGGTAACTTTCAGCTTCAGGCTTTCGCATGCGCCGGGAACGGTTTGCGTAACGTAATATGTTTGCGTTCCCGCCACGCTTGTATTGATTTGCGGCGCACTCGGCAGTTCATTCCCGTTTTCAGCATACCATTTCACATTCTGACCCTGAGCGCCCAAAGTAGTACCGGCATCGTTAAGACAATATTGAACGTCGGTATTCGTTGTCGGATAAGGCGATCGCGGACGCACGATCACCGTTGCTTCGGCGCGGTAGCCCTCGCACGAAACGGTTCCGTAATTGATCGTTTGCGATACCCACCACGTTTGGGGCGTAAACACATCCATGCTCGGCACGGGCGCAACGGTGGTTCCCGTGCCCCCCGTTCGTTGCGTATACCAAGTGGCGTTTTCTTGAGCAATGGCCAACGGTTCGGGCGTATCGTCCCGGCAATAACTGCTTCTTGAGGTAACGGTCGGAGCGGCGGGCGTAGCGTTGACGGTAATCAGCATCGAAACGGAATCGCGACCGCAACCGTTCGTAAGTATGATCTTCAATGAAGCCCGATGTTGCGTACTGTCCACATAAGTGATCAAATCGGGAACGGTATTGCCGCTCACCGGCCCGCTCGCCTTAATCGTTGTACCCAATTTCCATTCGTAGTGCGTAATATCGCTGCCGTTTGCGGCCACACCCAAAGCCTTTGCGTGCAAATCGGTTTTGTTGCAGACCGCCGGAGCTTCAATACCCGTTGCCGAAGGAACATTGATGTACGATAAGGTTGCCGTTGCCGAAGTTTCCTGCTTCGAATTGCTTTGTACGTACACAACACATCGGTATTGCCCCGCTTTGGTCGCAGTATAGCTCGAATTGGTGCTGTTGACGGATATTTGAACAAATTGACTGCCGTCCCACTCGTACCATTGGTAGACGGCATCCGTATAAACCGGATTCACACCCACGGTAAACGTTGCCGCTTTCGTTGCCGCACAAACGGTAACGCTTTGCGGCTGTTGAATAATAATGGTTTGGGCATTAGAGACCGTTACAAAAAAAAACAAAAGTACCCATACGGATACAATTTGCCCAAGGACGGGATATATATATGGCTTTTTGTCTGTAATCATCTTATAATCAATATGAGACATTAGTGTATTTACCGTTCCTCCTTACAAAAACGCTCATACTTTTTCTCGTTATACGAAAAAAAAGCGGTTTTGTTACACATTCTTTGGCATGATGTTCGCTAAATTAAAACATAAGTTTCACGATATTGTTAACCTATCCGGCGAAAAATATATTGATTCAACGGTTTATCATGCGATTTTTACTGAAGACAAATGAGTTGGAAAGAATTAATACCCAATAATAAAACGGCGCTTACCCAAGTGTTCGGCTCGTTGCATTCGCGTAATTATCGCTTGTATTTCAGCGGGCAATGCATTTCATTGATAGGCACTTGGATGCAGCAAGTCGCCATGAGTTGGCTGATTTATCGACTCACCGGTTCGGTGCTTTTGCTGGGAACGATCGCTTTCGTCAACCAGATACCGGGATTTTTGATTTCGCCGTTTGCCGGCGTGCTTACCGATCGTTTCGAGCGTCGCCGCATTCTGCTGGGCACTCAGGCATTATTCATGACGGAAGCCTTATTTTTGGCCGTTTTGGTACTTACCGGAGCCATTCAAGTGTGGCATATCATGGTTTTCGGGCTTTTTGCGGGGATCGTGAATGCTTTCGATGCGCCCACGCGCCAATCGATGGTTGTGGAATTGGTCGACCGGAAAGAAAACCTGAGCAACGCCATAGCGCTCAATTCGGCCGTATTCAACGCAGCCCGTCTCGTCGGGCCGTCGGTGGCCGGAGCGTTGATCGCTTTGGTAGGCGAAGGTTATTGTTTCCTGATCAACGGAATGAGCTACATTGCCGTCATCGGGGCCTTGCTGATGATGCGGATGCCTAAGCGGCACAAAACCCAAAAACACGATAACATATTGACTGACTTTGTTGAAGGTTTTCAATATTGCTATACCTATCTTCCCATCCGCATGCTGCTGATGATGGCTGCCTTGTTGGGGCTTGCGGGTTTGCCTTTCACCGTGCTGGTTCCCGCTTTTGCCAAAGATGTGTTGGGCGGCGACAGCCATACGCAGGGATTCATCCTGTCGTCGATCGGCGCGGGCGCTCTGATGGCCGCGATTTATTTGGCCGCGCGCAAAAGTATATTGGGTCTCGGCAAAGTGGTGTCTATCATGGGCGTCGTTTTCGGCGTGAGCTTGGTTTGCGTTTCTTTTTTGCGCATCCATTGGATGGTCTTTGCCGTGCTTGTATTCACGGGCTTCGCCATGATCGCCTCGCTTGCATCCATCAACACGCTGCTGCAAACGCTCGCGGAAGACGACAAACGCGGTCGCGTGATGGGTTTCTACACCATGGCCTTCCTCGGAATGGCGCCTTTCGGCAGTTTGCTCTACGGAACTGTGGCCGATTGGGTGGGAGTGCCCTACACCATGGCCGCCGGAGGTGTTATTTGCGCCGCAGCCGCGTTGTATTTCGAACGGTGGCGTCCGGTGGTACGACGCCTCGCACGGCGCGCACACGTTAAAAAAGGTATCGTTCCCGAAATCGCAAAAGGAATTGCGATGGAAACCGACAGGGAATAATGATTTGAATGCCGAAACATATCGACATTATGACGATTTTATCCGTTCAAGCGAACGGCGAAGCCCTCATGAGCACTTGTGCGAATAACCGCGTTTATTTTTCCAAGCCTTTTCGGTACTTTTTCGAAAGGTATAATATTCACATTATAAGATAATTATATTTGATGAAATATTTTTATGGTACAAATTGTGCTAAGAATATTTTTATACTTCTTGTTTTTATTCAAAATATCTGTACCTTTGCCACCCGTTTTGAAAAGGTTTTGAATTAGAGATAAATGGGGCGATACTACGCCGAATCGGGGATCTTATTTGAAATCTTGAAAAAATAAATGGATGGGGAATCAGCAGGCATGATGAGATCCATCTTCATTATTCATTTTAATTTTAGTAAACTATGCCGGGAATGTTAGGAAAGAAGATAGGGATGACCTCTATTTTTACCGAAGACGGTAAGAACGTACCTTGTACGGTCATTGAGGCAGGCCCTTGCGTAGTCACCCAGATCAAAACCGTTGAGAAAGACGGTTACGACGCTCTGCAGTTGGGTTTTGGTGACAAGAAGGAGAAAAATACTCCGAAGGCAGAAAAAAAGCATTTCGAGAAGGCGAGTACGTCTCCGAAACGCTTGTTGGTTGAGTTCCGCAACAAGGAAATCAACGTAAACGATTACAAATTGGGACAAGTAATTTCGTTGGCCGATATGGACGGAAAAATCCAGGTCAACGATTACGTCGATGTAGTGGGAACCTCGAAAGGTAAAGGTTTTCAAGGCGTCATGAAACGTCACAACTTCGGTGGTGTGGGCGGTGCAACGCACGGTCAACATAACCGTTTGCGTGCTCCCGGTTCTATGGGCGCATCGTCGTTTCCCTCGCGTGTATTCCCCGGCCAACGTATGGCGGGACGTACGGGAGGCGAACGTGTTAAAATGCAGAATCTGTTCGTATTGCAAGTGGTTGCCGACAAAAATCTGTTGTTAGTGAAAGGCTCTGTTCCCGGAGCGATTGGTTCATATTTAATTATTGAATATTAATGGAATTAGCAGTATATAATAAGGAAGGGAAAGATACCGGACGCAAGGTGTCTCTTGACGATGCGATTTTCGGCATCGAACCGAACGATCATGCAATCTATTTGGACGTAAAACAATACTTGGCCAACCAACGTCAAGGTACGCACAAAGCGAAAGAACGTTGGGAAATTGCACGCAGTACCCGTAAGATCAAACGTCAGAAAGGCACGGGCGGCGCGCGCGCAGGCAGTTTGAAATCGCCCGTATTTGTGGGCGGGGGACGTATTTTCGGTCCGCTTCCGAGAGATTACTCGTTCAAGCTCAACAAAAAGCTGAAACAATTGGCGCGTCTTTCGGCGCTCAGCCATAAGGCGAAAAGCGAAGGTATTGTCGTTCTCGAAGACTTCTCTATGGAAGCTCCCAAAACGAGAGAATTTGTGCAAGTACAAAAAAATCTGCAAATTGTCGATAAAAAATCGCTTTTTGTGCTCGCCGAACCGAATGATAATATATATTTGTCATCCCGTAATTTACAGAAAACGAAAATCGTAACGCTGGCAGGGTTAAATACTTACAGCATAATGGATGCGTCGGTTTTGGTTTTCTCCGAAAGTTCAATCAAAGTTTTACAGCAAAATTCGTAATCGAAGGACATGAAGACATCATTAGAAATACTTGTGAAGCCGATCCTTACCGAGAAGCTGACCTCGCAGGAGGAAAAGCTGAACCGTTACGGTTTTATCGTCGATAAGACGGCCAATAAAATACAGATCAAGAAAGCGATCGAAGACATGTACGGAGTTACGATTGAGTCTGTTAACACGATGCGTTACGCCGGGAAGAACAAATCGCGTTTCACCAAAGCCGGTGTGATTGCCGGTAAAACCAACGCCCGCAAAAAAGCGATCGTGACGGTGAAGAAAGGCGATAAGATTGATTTTTACAGTAATATCTAAAAGGTTATGGCATTAAAGAAATATAAACCCACCACACCGGGCCAACGTCACAAAATCGTCACTACCTTCGACGATATTACTTGCACAACGCCCGAAAAATCGTTATTGTGGCCCTTGAAAAAGTCGGGCGGCCGCAACAATTCCGGAAAGATGACGATGCGTTACATCGGCGGCGGCCACAAAAGGCAACTGCGTATCATCGATTTCCTGAGAGAAAAAGAAAATATTCCCGCAACGGTGAAAACCATCGAATACGATCCGAACCGCAGCGCTCGCATCGCTTTGGTGGCTTATGCCGACGGTGAAAAACGTTATATCATCGCTCCCGCAGGGATGAAAGTAGGACAAAAGATCGAATCGGGCCGCAACGTTGCTCCCGAACTCGGTAATACGCTTTATTTGTCGGATATTCCGCTCGGAACGATCGTACACAACATCGAATTGCGCCCCGGCGAAGGAGCTTCCATGGCTCGCAGCGCGGGCACTTACGCGCAAGTTCTTTCACGCGACGGCAAATATGCCAATTTGAAATTACCCTCGGGCGAAATCCGCATGGTATTAATTACCTGCAAGGCAACCATCGGTTCGGTATCCAACCCCGACCATTCCAACGAACAATCGGGAAAAGCCGGACGTAACCGTTGGTTGGGACGTCGTCCCCGCACCCGCGGTGTTGCCATGAACCCCGTCGATCACCCGATGGGCGGTGGCGAAGGTCGCGCTTCGGGCGGTCACCCGCGTTCGCGCAAGGGGCTTCCCGCCAAGGGTTATAAGACGAGGGATAAAAAGAAGGCCTCGAATCAATACATTGTTGAACGAAGAAAAAAATAAGCATATATGAGCCGTTCGTTAAAAAAAGGTCCTTTTATTGATTATAAGTTGGAAAAACGCGTTTTGGATATGAATGCGGCCAACAAGAAATCCGTTATCAAAACATGGTCGCGCCGTTCGATGATCTCACCCGATTTCGTTGGCCATACCATCGCCGTACACAACGGAAATAAATTCATTCCCGTATACGTAACCGAGAATATGATCGGTCACCGCCTCGGAGAGTTTTCTCCCACACGCATATTCAGAGGCCATGCGGGTAACAAAAAATAATCGTTAAAGCCCAAGAGAATATATCATCATGAGCAAAAGAAAGAAAATAGCAGCCGATCAACGTAAAGAGGCAAACAAAACGAAAAGTTTTGCCGTCCTGAGAAACTGTCCCACCTCGCCGCGCAAAATGCGTTACGTGGTGGATATGATCAGAGGTCAGGAAGTGAACAGGGCTTTGGACATATTGAAATTCAGCAACAAAGAAGCATCGGTTCGCGTCGAAAAGCTTCTGAAATCGGCCATCGCCAACTGGCAGAAAAAGAACGAGGGCGAACGTTTGGAAGACAATACACTCGTTGTATCCGAAGTGAAAGTGGACGGCGGGCGCGTGTTGAAACGCCTCCGTACAGCTCCGCAAGGTCGCGGATACCGTATGGTGAAACGTTCGAATCACGTGACGTTGGTTGTGGACAAGATGCAAAACGAAACTCAATCTCAAACAAAATAAGTAATCGGAAATGGGACAAAAAACAAACCCTATATCGAATCGTCTCGGAATCATTAAAGGATGGGATTCCAACTGGTACGGCGGCAAAGATTTTTCCACAAAAATAGTGGAAGACAATAAGATACGCAAGTATCTGAATGCACGTTTAGCCAAAGCCAGCATCTCGAAGATCATCATCGAGAGGACGTTGAAGTTGATTACGGTTACGGTTCACACCGCTCGCCCCGGTATCATCATCGGCAAAGGCGGACAGGAAGTGGACAAGCTCAAGGAAGAGTTGAGAAAAATCACTCAAAAGGACGTTCAGATCAATATTTTTGAAATCAAACGTCCCGAGTTGGACGCTACCATCGTAGCAGGCAATATCGCCCGTCAAGTGGAAGGCAAGATATCTTATCGCCGTGCAATGAAAATGACCATCATGTCGACAATGCGTATGGGCGCCGAAGGTATCAAGGTTATTGCTTCCGGCCGTTTGGGAGGAGCGGAAATGGCTCGTACCGAAATGTTGAAAGAGGGACGTATTCCCTTGCATACGTTTCGTGCCGACATCGATTACGCCCTTGCTGAAGCATTGACCAAAGTCGGCCTGATCGGTATCAAGGTCTGGATTTGCAACGGCGAAGTGTACGGTAAGCGCGATTTGTCGCCGAATATCGGCAACTACGCATCTGCACAGCAAGGCGGAGGTCGCACTCCTCGAGGCGAATTCCGCGGCGAACGCGGAGACCGTGACCATCATCGCGGTGATCGTGGCGAACGCGGAGAGCGCGGTGAACGCGGCGGGCGCAACGACCGTGGCGGCCGCCATGGCGGCGGAGGAAATCGTGGCGGCGGCGGCCGTCGGTAAAATACCGGATATAATCGTTTATTATATTTTCACGGGCAAGTTTTACACAAAACTTGCCCGTGATGCTATAAAATAGTTACGTTTGCATCATTAATAAATAAAATCGACCGGCCGGCAACATCCGCAAACGGGTAACTCGTCAAAGATAAAAACCTTTATGTACCTTTACGGCGAAATAAATACAGAGATTTTTATTCAATAAGAAAATGAAAGACCGGGTGCAAAAAGAATGGGACATTCTGTGGACGAATTATCCGCAATTGGCCGATTGCAAGGAAGATATACGAAAAACCTTCGCGTTGATGAGCGATTGTTGTCGGCAAGGAGGTTTGATAATGACTTGCGGCAACGGCGGCAGCGCTTCGGATGCCGAACACATTGTCGGGGAATTGATGAAAGGCTTTAAACTGAAACGTCCGGCAACAAAGGAACAACGAGAATCTTTGATGTCCGCTTATCCCGATGAGGGTGCGTATTTGGCCGATCATCTGCAACGGGCGATAAGGGCGGTTTCTTTGGTCAGCCAAACCGCTCTTTCGTCGGCATTCGCCAACGATGTGGCCGCCGACATGGTTTTTGCGCAGCAGGTATTCGGGTACGGCAAACCGGGCGATTTGTTGATCGGCATTTCAACATCGGGAAATTCCCGGAACATCGTAAACGCCTGCAAAACGGCCAAAGCATTCGGCATCGGCACTATCGGCATAACGGGCGAAAGCGGCGGCATGCTTCGCGAAATATGCGATGTAACCATTCGCGTACCTGCTTGCGACACACATCGCGTTCAGGAATACCACCTGCCGATATATCATGCTTTATGTGCCGCTGTGGAAGCAGAAATGTTTGCGGAATGAAAGAGGGTTTCGGCGTTCGAATTGTCATTTTACGGATTCTATCGAGTTTTTGAAACCCGGCAGGATATTCGATACACAAAAGCCATGCGACAATTTGAACGGCAAAAGCTCTCAATAAAACAATTTCGATTGCACAATTTTGTCGAGCATTACTCGTTTATTTTAGCGAATAAGATACCGGCCAAATTATAAAAAGATTTTTCGAAAAGTTGAATTTTAAAAATCAATACGTAATTTTGAGCGTTTTTTTTAATATTAAAAAGTAAGTAAATATATGGAAGACAAGAATAAAGAAGTAATTGATATGATACCTGATAACGATAGACCCAAATCCAACAAAGGCGTTTTGATTCTCTTGGTAATCATTGTATTGGTGTTGGCCGCAGGTGTGGGAATCATGATGTCGAAACTGAGCGACCAAAAGAAGCAGGCAGCCGAAACGCAGGAACTTCTGGAATCTCAAAAACAAACGTTGGAAGAAGACCTTACCGATTTGCAGGATCAGTTCGGTTCATTGCAAACCAACAACGACAGTTTGAAGAATTTGGCGACCGAACAGCAGGAAAAAATCACCAAGTTGTTGGCCATTCAAGCCGATAATACTTATAAAATCAGAATGTACCAGAAGGAATTGGGTACTTTGCGCGAAGTTCTGAAAAGCTATATCATTCAGGTGGACTCGCTCAATCAACGTAATTTGGCTTTGACGGCCGAAAAGACGGAGCTTACCAAAAGTTTGGCTCAGGAACGGGCGCAGCGCGAACGCTTGTCATCCGACAAGGACAAGTTGACCTCCACCGTGGCAAAAGCGCAGATACTGTCCGTTTCGGGCATTCTGACACAAGGATTGAACAGCCGCAGCAAGGAATCGCAACGGGTACGCAACATCGAAAAACTGAAAACATGCTTTACGGTTCGTGAAAACCCGGTAGCGGCGCCCGGCGAAAAGGTGTTTTACTTGACGATCATCAAACCCGACAAGAAAATCCTGGCCAATAAAGCGAACGACACATTCCCGACGCAGGACGGCGGCGATATCGTATACACGGCCAAACGTACCATCGAATACGAAAATAAGGACATCGAAGCCTGTATTTTTGCCGACAACAACGGTCAATTAATTGCCGGAGCTTACGAAGTGAAAATTTATTGCGACGGTTATTTGGTGGGAACGTCCACTTTTGAACTGAAATAATTTTCGAATCCGGTAACGATATTCAAAAGTTGGCATATAGATAATGTATGCCAACTTTTCATTTTTATCGTCCGCGAATTTCACGAACCTTTAGCTCGGCGAAGCCAATTTTCACGAATTACACGAACCTTTAGCGGATAGCGATTCAATCAAAAATCGAAATTTAAAAATCAAAAATTAAAAAGATGTCGGTACATCAAAACGTAAAAAGAGTCACCACTCATGTGCTGAGCGCCATGAAATTGAAAGGCGAGAAAATCACCATGCTCACCGGTTATGACTATTCGATGGCGCGCATTCTCGACAATGCGGGCATCGAAGTGATTTTGGTGGGCGATTCGGCTTCGAACGTGATGGCCGGATACGAGACGACGCTTCCCGTGACGCTCAACGAAATGATCAACTACGCATCGTCGGTCGTTCGCGGCACCAAACGCGCATTGGTGGTGGTCGACCTGCCGTTCGGCTCGTATCAGGGCAATTCGAAGGAAGCGCTTGCCTCGGCCATCCGCATCATGAAGGAAACGGGCGCGGGCGCCGTCAAACTCGAAGGCGGAAGCGAAGTCGGCGAATCGATAACGCGCATACTCAGCGCCGGAATCCCCGTAATGGGGCATTTGGGTTTGACGCCGCAGTCGATCAACAAATTCGGTACGTATGCCGTTCGTGCCCAAGACGAAGCCGAAGCGCAAAAATTGATGGAAGACGCCCGATTGCTGGAAAAACTCGGATGCTTCGCCATCGTGCTCGAAAAAATTCCCGCAAGCCTTGCGGGCAAAGTAGCGAAAGAGGTAAAAATACCCATTATCGGCATCGGCGCAGGGCCGCAGGTCGACGGGCAAGTGCTGGTGCTGCACGACATGCTGGGGCTGAACAACGAGTTTTCGCCGCGCTTTCTTCGTCGCTACCTCAATCTGTTCGACGAAATAACGGGAGCCGTGCAACAATACATTCATGATGTGCGCACCGGCGATTTTCCCAACGAAAAAGAGCAATACTAAAAAATACATATTGCACATTTCGGACTGTGTATTTCAAGCGAATGAGCCGTCGATGCGGCATTCGGAGTTTTTGAAATATGCGATAAAAAACCGATAATATTCCAAAAAGTTGTATTTTTGACGAAATATATCGGAATATGTGCGGCCGGCTCATCTCAATCGATAAAATAAAACAAGGCGATACCGGTGTGTTCGAACATCTCTTTCACACTTACTATACGCGCCTTTGTGTTTATGCGGAAGGAATTACCGGCAATGAAATCGCGGCCGAGGAAATCGTCGGCGACATGTTTGTCAAATTGTGGGAACGACGCGAGCAATTGAGCATTCGAACATCCGTAGAGTCGTATCTGACAGCGTCCGTACATCATCAATCGGTCAACTACTTGAAACATTTGGCGGTTGAAGAAAAATACAGGCAAGCCGTACAATACCGACTCGACAACATGGATATGCTGTATCCGGGCGATGATCCGCTCGCGCCTTTGATCACGGAAGAAATCACAAAGGAAATAGAACAAGCAATTGAAGAATTGCCGCCGCAGTGTCGCGAAATATTTTGTCTCAACAAATTCGAAGAATTGTCTTATGACGAAATCGCCGAAAAACTCGGCGTATCGATCAACACCGTACGCACGCAAATCGTGCGGGCCATGCGGAAACTGCGGGTCAGCTTGGCGCATTATCTGCCGGTGATAGTTTGGCTGATCGCAATCCTTGGTCGAACGGTTTTATCGTATTGTTAAAAGTGGCGTTTCCGAATTTACAGTACTCATACCAAAACATGCTGTTGCGTTGAGCGGCGAGAAAATTACCGCCGAAATGTTAATTTCGAAAGAATTGTAAATTCATTGTCACTGTTGTGCGACATTGAACAAGATTACTTAACGTGTTTTTTGTATATCTGCCCGCGTGTTAAAACCCGTCTGAGTTCTACGGTTTCGTTGTCTGTCAAGCAAAATGTCACCCTATAATCACCAAGCCGAGTACGGTACAAATTCGGGCTGCCTTTCATTTTTACACATTGAATTTCACTTATCATAGAAGCAGACTCTAAGGCGGTGTTTAAATCGGAAACTGCTTTTTGTGCATATTCGGGCAACGTTTGAAAATCTTTTACGAACTTGCGTGTTGCTTCAACTTTCATTGCTGCAAAGAATGAAGATAATTAAAGAAGTCTGTTTTTTCCTTGCCTTTTATCGTGCCTTCCGTATCTTGGGAAAGTTTGATCAAAATCTCATCTTCTTCCGATTCTGCAACATGTGCGAGAATATTCTCAATGTACTTTTTTAAAGAAACCCCGTGTTTGATTGCCTGATAACTCAATGCTTTTTTTGTGTCTTGCGTCAAATCTATTGACTTTCTGATAACATTTTCCATACTAAACAATTAAAAATTAATACAAAACTACAAAAAATATTATTGTGTGCAAAATAATATTTGAGAGATTCATGCAAATCAAAGATTGGATTTTTCGAAAAATATTTCCGTTCTTGTCACATTATCGTTCCGGGAACTTGTCTACTATGAAAACAACAACAAAACCGAGTTGCGTGCAAGAAATACCTCAACATATCGAATCCATCATTGCGGCCATGCTTACGGGCGCCGCGTCGAGTTCCGATGCGGATCAACTGCGAATGTGGATTGAAGAATCACCCGAAAATAAGGCGTTGTGGCAACAATGCATAGCAACGAATCGTTTGTTGCGAGCGTACAAGAAAAACGACCGATACTCCTCGGACGAAGCATGGAAGAAAATACGTCCGTTGTTACAACATAAAAAAACGGCATCAAG
>JAVBRP010000074.1:0-6329 GCA_031547815.1 Bacteroidales bacterium
ACCGCATATTCCGAACCCTTACGAAAACGATCATTTTTCATGAGAATGTCGAACAATAAAAATATCAATGTACAATTTGTTTCTTTCCGTCCGGAGAAATCCTGAATTTCGGAAAAGAACGATAAAAGGAAGGGGGAGTAGTTTGTTAAATTCTGATTTTACGCAGGGCAACAATAAAATAATCTATCGTCGCACGATGGTATTCCGCGTATGAAAACCCGGATCTTTCCGAGTCGGTGTAACATTTGGAAATTAAAGGCGAGTGCCTCAGTACGGTATTGAATCGGGAAAACCTGTTATGTTCGTGAACCCCCGATAAAGTAGTTCTTACACGTTCGTCCCAATATACAAACTGATAAGGCGAATTGTCCTGACTAAAGCTCACGCTTTCACTTTCGGTATTCGATTCGGTAACTTCTGCGGAAACGATGATTGTCTTTTCAATCGATTCTGCGGCAACATTTTCCGAAAAAAAAGCCGAGGCAATTGCCAATAAGAGTATATATGTGGTGCGTATCATGGTCTAAATACGATCAAGCAAACTCAATTTAACAGGGTATCATCAAAATGTATGCCAATATCAAAGGTAAAATTCGCTGCATCGTACATTTATATATTGTATCTTTGTCCGAAATTTGCATCAATTAAGCATATCTAATTCTATGAAGATACATCCGGAAGGATATCTTATTATCCTCGTTACATTTCTGTTGTTGGCGGGCATCAATATTTTGGTTCGTTACCTGTGTTCGTATGCATGGGTCACGTGGCTTTTGCTTGCCGCTTCGGTTATATTTTTCTTTGCGGTGGTATGGTTTTTCCGAAACCCCGATCGTCCGTTAACGCTCGACGACAATAAGATATACGCTCCCGCCGACGGAAAAATTGTCGTAATCGAAGAAGTGGAAGAAAAAGAATACTTTCACGACCGGCGGATACAGGTTTCCATCTTCATGTCGCCGCTCAATGTGCACGTCAACCGCTACCCGGTGAGCGGCGAAGTGAGCTACGTGAAATATCATCCCGGCAAATATTTAGTTGCCTGGCATCCGAAATCGTCCGAGCTGAACGAACGATCGACCGTGGTGGTGAAAATGCGCGACGGACGGGAAATACTTGTTCGGCAAATAGCCGGAGCCGTCGCGCGCCGCATTGTCACCTATCCCGAAACGGGCGACCCGGCCGTGCAGGGAGCCGATTTCGGATTCATCAAATTCGGTTCGCGCGTGGATTTGTTCTTGCCGTTAGATGCAAAAATCAAAGTCGATTTGGAACAAAAATCGTTCGGTAACCAAACCGTTATCGCCACTTTCGAGTAAAATGGACAACGACGGCATCGACCCGGAAGATCGACTTCGATCCGGTTTGCAATTGGATAAACTCGACCGGCTTATCGATTACCAAAGCAAACAAGTGCGTTGCAAAGGTTGCGAAAATCTTTGCGTGGTCACGAAATTTACTTTTCAAAGCGGTAATTCGTATTATTCGGGAAACAAGTGCGAAAAAATCTTCACCAATAAAGCAAAGGCATCCGTACAGGGCGCCAACCTGTATCAATACAAAAACGAACTGCTGAACAACAGCATCGGCAAGCAACCCGCCGCGCCGAAGCATGTCATCGGCATTCCACGCGTGCTCAACATGTTCGAGAATCTTCCTTTCTGGAGTGCGCTGTTGCAGGGTTGCGGCATGGAAGTGGTTCTTTCCGCGCCGTCGACCGTGAAAATGTACGAAAAAGGACTCGGAACCATCATGTCCGACAGCATTTGCTTCCCCGCCAAACTCGTTCACGGGCATATTTACGACTTGGCCGAGCGTCGCGTCGAACGTATCTTATATCCCATGGTCATTTACGAGCGGTTCGAGAACAAAAAAGCCGTCAATGCCTATAACTGTCCCATCGTGAGCAGCTACGCCGAGGTTATACGCAGTTCGGTGAACCCCGAAGCGCGTTGGGGCATCCCGATGGACAGCCCTGTCATTTCGTTTGCCGACGAAATGTTGCTCGAAAAAGCATGTTATCGCTACATGCGAACATTGGGAACCGACAAAACGACATTTCGTAAGGCTTTTCGCGAAGCGCAAGACGCAAACACGGCATACAAAGCGAATTTGCGCAACCGTGCCCGTGAAATCATCGCGAAAGCGAACGCCGAAGATCGCACCGTCATCGTTTTGGCGGGTCGGCCGTACCACACCGATTCGCTCATCAACAGCAAAGTCCCCGACATGCTGGCCGAAATGGGAGCCGATGTGTTGCCCGAGGACGCCGTCAGCGAATTAATGACGTTGCCCGATTTGCAGGTATTGCCGCAATGGACGTATCCCAATCGTATCTATCAGGCTGCCGCGTGGGTCGGAAAGCAACCCGGAAACGTGCAGCTGGTGCAGATCAACTCGTTCGGATGCGGCCCCGACGCCATCACCGGCGGCGAAACACGCGAAATACTGAAAACCGCCGGCAAACCGTATACCTTGGTTCGCGTGGACGAAATTACAAGCACCGGTTCGCTGCGCCTTCGTTTGCGCTCGATGCTCGAATCGTTTGCTTTGCGCAACGCGGCCGATATGCCGTTGCCCGCCGAACGCAAGCAGGTAGCTTTCTTCGAGGACAAAGACCGCCGCAGAACCATTCTCGCACCTTGCTTTTCGCACATTTATTCGCGTTTTTTGCCGCCGTTGTTCTCCTTGGCGGGATACAAGCTCGAAAACCTGCCCGAAGCCGACAAAGCATCGGTAGAATCCGGATTGAAATACGCCGACAACGAAATTTGCTACCCCGCCACCATCGTGATCGGCGACGTAATCAAGGCATTGCAGTCGGGCAAATACAACCGCGACGAGGTGGCCGTGGGGATTACCCAAACGGGAGGCCAATGCCGCGCATCCACCTATTTGTCGCTCATCAAAAAAGCGCTGATTTCGGCCGGATTCGAGGATATTCCCGTCATCGCCATCGGTACCGAGGGCAAAGTGATCAACAGCCAGCCCGGGTTCGAAGTCAATTGGCTGAAACTGCTGCCGACGGTTTTCGCGGCGCTCTGTTTTGCCGACAGCCTTTCGGCGATGTACTACTCGACGGTGGCGCGCGAAACGCGGAAAGGCGCTTCCGACCGCTTGCTCGAAAAGTACCTTCGGGCCGTGCAGCCTCGAATGTTGCGCAGAGACGTGGCAACCATTTTCCGGCTGTTGAAACGCGCCGTAACCGAATTCAACGCCGTGCCCGTCGATACCGTTCCCCGTCCGCGCATCGGCATCGTGGGCGAAATTTACATCAAATACAACTCGTTCGGCAATCAGAATGTGGTCAATTGGTTGGTGTCGCAAGGCGTGGAGCCGGTGGTGCCGCCGCTGATCGATTTTTTCCTGCAAAGTTTCGTGAATTTCGATGTCAACAAACGGCAAAATATCCGTCGTGCATCATTGTCGGACGTAGTGATCTATTTCTTCGAGCAATATGCCAACCGCTTCGTGAGTCGCACCAACCGAATCATGCGGCATTACAGCCGTTACGAGCCGTCGCACGACATTCGCGATATGTCGGCCAAAGCGGCGGAAATACTCAACTTGGCCAACCAATTCGGCGAAGGATGGCTCATACCCGGCGAAATTGCGGCTTTTGCCGAAAGCGGCGTGAACAACGTGGTCAGCGTACAACCGTTCGGCTGCATCGCCAACCACGTGGTATCCAAAGGCGTCGAAAAACGCATCCGCGACCGTTATCCCGATATGAACCTGCTTTTCCTGGATTTCGACAGCGGCATGAGCGAAGTGAATATCCTGAACAGGTTACACTTTATGGTGAAAAATATGAGCGAGAGGTAGCAGCTACTTTCGGCCGCAGCTATTTTACAAATATTTGCAAGTGATTTTAAACGAAAGATATGGAATAACAAATCATACAGAACAAGATATATGAAATACGAGGTCGTAAAGTGATGTTGGACTTTGATTTGGCTGTCATGTATGGAATTGAAACAAGAATATTGAAACAATCAGTAAAACGTAATTTGAAACGGTTTGAAGGTGATGATTTTATGTTTGAGCCGACAAAAGATGAACTATCAAGATCACAATTTGTGATCTTGAACAAGGGTAGAGGGAGCAATATGAAATACCTCCCTTTTGCATTTACCGAACCGGGTGTAGCAATGTTAAGCAGTGTGCTCAATTCGGATACGGCAATCGAAATAAATAGAGGGATTATGCGTGCTTTTGCTGCTATGCGTAAAGAAATGTCGATTGTCAAAGAATGGAGAACCGTGAATTTTCGTAAAGAAGAATTCAGGATATTGTCGCATTTTTACAAATGCGAGGATACCGGAGAACAATTTGAAGATGAGAAGCTTTCGGAATTGAATAATCATCAAGTTTTAAATCAATATCGAACAAAGTATTCGATACCTTTTCCGGATCAGATAAAATCGATCAGAAATAAATATGGGGTATCGGCAAGTAAAATGGCGGATATATTGGGCTTTGGAGCAAATTGTTACAGGCAATATGAAGCCGGTGAAGTTCCAAGCCAATCAAATGCACGTCTCATTCAACTTGTTAATGATCCGCATGAATTTAAAAAACTTGTAGATCTATCGGTAATTGATGATAAGGGAAAGATTTATAAAAACATTGATGCGCTATTGGTCAGAATAAAAGAGGATAAAGAAAGGATTCAACTTGAAAAATATTTTTTGGGTAATTGTTTACCGAATGAATTTACCGGTTATAAAGTATCCGATTTAGGTAAATTCTCAGAAATGGTTGTTTTTTTTTCCGACAGATTAAAACCTTGGAAGACAAAACTTAACAAATTACTGTTTTATTCGGATTTTCTTAACTTTAAACTTACGGGGTATTCAATGAGCGGGATACAATACAGAGCAATAACTTTAGGGCCGGTACCGAATAATTTTCAGACGATCTATGAATATTTAGAGAATAAGGGTGCAGTTCAAATAATTTCCAAATCATTCCAAAATGGCGCTTTGGGAGAGCAATTTGCATCTGATCGGGATATTAATGAGGAGTTGTTTTCAGAAACCGAAATTGATATATTGGAGCATGTCTGCAATAAATTTGAAGCAACATCCACAAATGAAATTGTTGAATTAAGCCATGAGGAAAAGGCTTGGATTGAAAATAAAGACAAATGCAGTATGATAGACTATCGTTATGCGTATGACCTGGTTAATGTTTAGTCTTAAATAATATCACGCGCTGAAGTATAACCTACTTCCGCAAGATAATTTGGATGCAACAGCTTTTCGGCAAAATTGAAACAGCATAGCATGACAATGTAAATAATTGATAAAAAAAAACATAGCCGAGCCGGTAAAATTTCTTTGCCGATTATTTTTCGGTATTTTTTGTTTGTTTATTTTTATCGTTTATTTTTGTCAAATTGAATTTTCGATGGTTCCGTGTGCGCACACGGAACGATGTTTTCCGAAACGGATTTTTTCACAACAATATAAAATAAACTATATGGCAAGATTTTCCAGAATTGAAGTAGCTCTGAAAATGAAAGAAACGGGTATGATCCCGGTGTTTTACCACTCGCAAATTGAAACGGCCAAACAAGTTTTAAAAGCATGTTACGACGGCGGCGTCCGCGTGTTCGAATTTACCAACCGCGGCGATTTCGCCCATGAAGTATTCGCAGAACTGAACAAGTATGCCGCAAAAGATCTGCCCGAAATGATTCTCGGCGTAGGCTCGGTGGTCGATGCGGGGACGGCTTCGCTGTATATCCAGTTGGGAGCCAATTTCATCGTTTCGCCCGTATTGAAGGAAGACATGGCCATCGTGTGCAATCGTCGCAAAATAGCATGGAGCCCCGGTTGCGGGTCGCTCAACGATATATCGCGCGCCGAAGAATTGGGCGCCGAAATCGTGAAGATATTCCCCGGCTCGTCCGTCGGCGGGCCCAAATTCGTGGCAGCCGTGAAAGGTCCGTGTCCGTGGTCGAGCATCATGCCTACGGGCGGCGTGGAACCGACCGAAGAAAACCTCAAAGCATGGTTCGATGCAGGCGTAACCTGTGTGGGCATGGGTTCGAACCTTTTCCCGAAGGACGTGCTTGCCGCCAAAGATTGGGGAAAAATTACGGAATTGTGCAAAAATGCATTATCCATCATTGCGGAAATACGCAGTTGAACCGAAAAAATCGATTACTCATAACCTAAAATCATTATCATGAATACATTTAAAGGAGCCGCAGAGAAAATGACTAATTACAGGTGGGTCATTTGCGCCATGCTTTTCTTTGCCACAACGATCAACTATCTCGACCGGCAGGTTTTGTCGTTGACGTGGGATGAATTTATCAA